>JBAVOG010000541.1:0-2722 GCA_049691875.1 Burkholderiales bacterium
AGTTGAGGGTCAGCAATAGACTGGGTGCTGCCGTTCGATCTTGCGCTCCCGAAAGTCACCTGCTGCCGAAAGCTGACGTTGGTGTCTCTCGTTGCGAGTGACAGGTTCACCTCGGAACTTGACGTTCGCGGCTGAAGGCCGTTCGAACGTCAGCTGCTAACGGCGTCGAACTCACGCACCCGACCCATTGCGGACATTCGTTAAGCGCGATACCTGACATTCATGCAGCGTCAGTTGTGAAGCACGGGCTGGTCACGCCCGCGGCTTGCACAGTAGGTTGGGGCTGTTTCTAACCTTGCTTCACGAGGTTCTGAAGGACGAGCGCACCGCCCTTGTCCAGCAGAGTGCCGACGCTTGCCAGCGTGCCGAGGGCGATGGGCGCGAACCCGAGATCGCCGACCAGTTTGGAGACCGAGGTCACCGCGTGGTCCTCGTCGCCGGCCACGAACATCACCCGTCGTCCGCCATGTTCGACAGGATTCGAAGCGAGCAACTTGGCAGGCAGCTGATTCAGCGACTTGACCACTCGTGCGCCGACGAAGGCAGACGCCACCACCACAGTCGAAGGCTGGCCATTCAATTCCTCCGGCGGCACGCCGTAGGTGTTCATGGCGTCGACCACGATCTTGCCGGCCCACGGCGCACCCGCGCGAGCCACCGCCTTGTGTGCTGAGAAGGGAACCGCCAAGATGACGACATCCGCCTTGACGGCGTCTTGCAGGCTCAAGGCGGTCACGTAGCCCGCCAGTTCCTTTTGAAGTGGCCCGATGGATTCCGGGCCACGTGTGTTTGCAACGCCGACTGCGATCCCGCTGCGCGCGAATTGACGGGCCAATGCCGAGCCAACGTTGCCCGAGCCGATGATGGAATAGGTCATGAGAGTTCCTTGTGGTTGAGCTGTTTGTGGCTCACGCCGAGATGGCCGCGATGTCAGCGAGTGCCCGCGCGATCGCCGTATCCTTGGCCTGCGGACCCATGGCGAGACCTTCCGCGCGAACGACCGTCACGTCGACCACGCCAATGAAGGCGAGCAGGCCGAGGAGGTAGCTCTCCTGGTGCTCGAGTGCAGCTGCCGGGCTTCCGGCGGAGTACACGCCGCCCCGCGCAGAGGCTATGAAGGCCTTCTTGCTCTTCAGCAGGCCTTCCGGTCCGGTAGCGGTGTAGCGAAACGTCTTTCCTGCCACCGCGATGCGGTCGATCCACGCCTTCAGCGGCGTCGGGATCGAGAGGTTGTACATGGGCGCACCGATCACCAGGATGTCCGATGCGAAGAGCTCGTCCATGTAGGCGTTGCCCTTGAGCAGGTCCGCCGTTATGGTCGCGTCGTCGGTCGTTGCACCTTGAAAGGCGGCCATGTGGGCGCCAGAGAGGTGTAGGGCCGGGTCGGCAGCGAGGTCGCGGACCACGACGCGGACACCGGGGTGCAGTGCTTGTTGACGCCCGACGATTTGGGCTGAGAGTTGGCGGCTGACCGACGCGGCGCCGAGAACGCTGGAGTCGAGATGAAGGAGTTGCATGACGAGGCCCTCGAAGAGATGGGTGAAGAAGTCCGACCCTTACGCTTCTGCGACGGGGTCCGGGGAAGGTCTCTTCCCTTGGGCTGAATCTTGAAACTGCTCCACCAATCTGAGAAGCCGGTATATTGCGATGCGTACCATCTGTATCAGAGATGGTAGGAGGCTTGAGTGCTCGATGGCGTGTCTCTGGATCAGCTCAGGACGTTCGTAGCGGCTGTCGATGAAGGCAGCTTCTCGGCGGCGGCGCGAAGGCTCAACCGCGTGCAGTCCGCTGTCAGCGGTTGGGTCAACAGCCTGGAGACGCAGATCGGCGTCGTGCTGTTCGACAGGTCCGGTCGATACCCGAAGCTCACACCCGAAGGCGTCATCCTGCTGGCCGACGCTCGCAACATCGTCTCTGGCGTCGATACGCTCAAGGCCCGTGCCCGGCTGATGTCGGCGGGCCTGGAGGCCGAACTCTCGGTCGTGGTTGACGTCTTCTTCCCGACTGCTTTGGTCAGTGCTGCCGCCAAGGCATTTGCCCGCCGTTTCCCGCTGACTCCACTGCGTCTTTTCGTGGAGGGCCTCGGGGCGGGCTACGAGCCCGTTGTCGACGGGCGATGCAACCTGGGGATCCTGGCGCCGCTGCCCATCGCGTTCCCGTCGCTCGTGAGCGAAAGCATCGGCCCGTTGTCGCTGGTCACGGTCGCCGCACCGGACCATCCGCTGGCCAGCTTCAAGCGACGCATTCCAAAGGCGGCGCTTGCCAAGCACGTGCAACTGGTTCTCACGGATCGCTCCGAGTTGAGCGCGGGACATGACTACGGCGTGAAGTCAGCGTCGACCTGGCGGCTGGCGGATCTCTCCACCAAGCACGCATTCCTGCGAGACAGCGTAGGGTGGGGCAACATGCCTCTGCACATGGTGCGCGCCGACTTGGCGGAAGGCACGCTGGTGTCGCTCGACGTCGAGGACGCGCTGCCGAAGGGCTTCTCGCTCACGATGGCTGCATTCCATCGGGCATCGGAACCGCCAGGGCCGGCAGGCAGGTGGCTGATAGACGACATCAAGGGGCGCTATGCCCAGGAGACACGGTGAACGTCGGCTAAGGGTGGAGAGCGCGGCAGTCTGCTGATGGCCGCAGGCCGCCCGCCAATTGACGACGACGAGCGACGGCAGTGCTTCACATTGCCGCTATTGGGGCGCCAAAGGGCAGTCTCCCACAG
>JBAVOG010000542.1:0-7965 GCA_049691875.1 Burkholderiales bacterium
GCTCGAGCGCGGTATCGCCGGCTTCGCCTCGGCGATGCGTGACGACGCGGCCGCGCGTGCGCCACTCAATCGCTGGTTGCGCGGGGTCATCGTGCGGGTAGCCGAGGCGCAGCGCGCCGAGATCGGCCGCCTCATCAGCGACACCGTCGCGCGCTGGGACCCCAGGACGTTTACCGAGCGCATCGAATCCTACGTCGGCGACGACCTGCAGTACGTGCGCATCAACGGCACGCTGATCGGCGGGTTGGTCGGGTTGCTCATACACGCCGCGTCGCGCGCAATGGCGTGAGCATCCTCCCTGCACGAAAGCGCCACATCGACCTCCACCGCACTACGTATTTCGCTGTTCCGCGGGGCAAGCCGGCCCGGGGCGGGCTCATGGTGCCGCAAAGCGCGTCCACCGGGTCCCCGCAGGAGGGCACGTCTGCGGCCCTACGCGCCGGCCGGGCATGGCCGCTGACCCGCCAAGGCACCGAACCACCCCGCCCGCTTCTCGGGCACCCCTCCTTGGAAAGGAGGGGATGATCGACAACCTTAGAAGAACAGGCGCGGGAGCAAGAGGCTGATGATCGGGAAAGCGATCAGCACGGCGAGGCGGACGAAATCCGCGACGATGAATGGCCCGACGCCCCGGAACATTGTCCCGAGTGGGATCTCGGGCAGCAGGGTACGCAGCACGAACACGTTCATTCCCACGGGCGGGGTGATCAGGCTGATCTCGACGACCGTGACCACCACGATCCCGAACCACACAGGGTCGAGACCGAGATGCGAGATGAGGGGGAAGAAAAGCGGCACCGTGAGCAGGATCATCGAAAGGCTCTCGAGCATGCAGCCGAGAACGATGTAGATGGCGCACATCGCGATCACGACCATGACCGGGTGCAGCTCGAACTGACCGACGAACGCCCGCAAGTCGCCGGGCATCGTCGTGAAATTGATGAAGTTCGCGAAAATGAGCGCGCCGATCAGGATGACAAACAGCATCGCCGTGGTGCGCGCGGACTCGATTAGCACGGCGAACAGGGTCTTCCACGTGAGGGCGCGGCGTGCGAGCGCAAAGAAGAACCCGCCGGCGGCCCCGACGCCTGCGGCTTCGGTTGGCGTGAACACGCCGCCGTAGATGCCGCCCAGAACGAGCACGAATAGCGCGACGACGCCCCAGATGTCCCGCAGCGCGCGCCAGCGTTCGGCCCAGATCGAGCGCTCGCCGGGGGGACCCGACTTTGGATCACGCCACGTCGTCCACGCGACCGCCCCCATGTAGCAGGATACCGCCAGGGCGCCGGGCAAGATTCCGGCAGCGAAGAGGCTGCCGATGTTCGTCTCGGTCATCAGGCCGTAGATCACCATGATCACCGAAGGCGGAATCATGATGCCGAGAGTTCCGCCTGCCGCGATCGATCCGGCGGCGAGGCCTTCGGAATAGTGGAACTTGCGCATCGATGGCATCGCGACCTTCGACATGGTCGCTGCGGTGGCCAGGCTCGAGCCGCAGATCGCGCTGAATCCGCCGCATGCGACGACGGTCGACATCGCGAGCCCGCCACGCCAGTGCCCGATCAAGGTATACGCGGCGCGATAGAGTTCCTGCGACATGCCCGCGCGCGTCACGAAGTTGCCCATCAGGATGAACAACGGCACTACGGACAACGCGTAGGAAAACCCCGTTTCGTAGATGACCGCGGTCGCGGATGCGAGCGAGGCGTTCCAGCTCTTGATCAAGCCGAGGCCGACGAAACCGACAATCGCCATCGAGAACGCGATCGGGATCCTGAGCAGTGTCAGGACGAACATCGCCGCGAAACCGAGCAGTGCCTCCTGCATCTACAGGCTTTCGCGAGTCATGGTCGCCTCGGTCAGCCGAGGTCGCCCGGCCGACTGAAGGCTTTGTAGAAATGTATCAGGGCGGTCACGAGCGCAAGCGCGCTCATGAAATACACGAACGGCCACAGTACGACTCGCAGCGCAGCCGTGACGTCGCCGTAGCCGACCACTTCGCCGGCCTTGCGCCACATTAACCAGGACATTCCGAGCAGCGCCGCCCCGCAGACGAGGTCCGCAATGACGCGCAGCGCCTTCCGAACGCCTGCCGGCAGAGCGTGCTCGATGAGATCGACGGTCACGTGCTCGTCCTTGCGCGAGACGAGCGGCAGCCCCGCGAAAATGAGGATCACCATCATGAGCTCGGTGATCTCGAAGCTGCCGCGGATCGAGTCGCCGACGACGTAGCGCATGAACACGTCGACGAACGTGAGCGCCATCATGCCGAACAGGATGATGGCCGCGAAACCGCCCACCAGCGCGTCTCCCGCGCGGCCGAATGATCCCGGTCCGAACTGCATCGAGCAAGCGGCGCAGGCTTGCGCCCGCGCCGCGCCTCTCGCTCTCTGGTCGGCTGCCTACTGACCCGCCGCGGCCTTCTTGACCTCTGCGCGGAACTCGGCAAGCACTTTCTGGCCGTCAATGCCCTTCTCTGCGGCCAGCTTGAACCAGCTCTGCTCGAGCGGGCCGATCTTGGTGTTCAGCTCGGCGAGGAACGCCGCATTCGCCGTGATCGTCGGAACATTGTTCGTCTTGAGCGCCTCGCGCCCGATCTCGTCGCCCTTGTCCCAGAACTTGCCGACCAGGCGCGCGAGCTTCTCGCCCGACCAGTCGTCGATCACCTTCTTGTCCGCAGGCGACATCTTGTTGTACTTGTCCGGATTCATGATGAACGCGAACGAGGTGTTGTAGAGCCCGCCCGGAACAAGCGTCGCGTACTTGATCAGCTTCTCGAGCTTGAACGAGGCGATCGATTCGGCCGGGAAGAACACGCCGTCCGCCACCCCCGACGAGAGTATCTCGTACGACTGCGGGGCCGGCTTGAGCAGCGCGTCCACCCCGAGATTCTTGGCCAGCTCGTTGATCATGCCGCCGCCGACACGGATCTTGAGTCCGGCGAGATCGCCGATCGTGTTGATCGGACGCTTGGTGTTGTAGATCTCGCCCGGTCCGTGGGTGAACACCGTGAGCACCCGTACGCCGTTGTGTTCGTTCGCCTTCGCAAAATACTTGCGCGAGATGCGCTCGTAGGCGACCGAGACACTGGTGGCGGTGTCGCCGAGCTGCGGAAACTCCGCCATGCGGGTGAGCACGAAGCGTCCGGGCGTATAGCCATCGACGCTGAAGGACACATCGGCGAGGCCGTCGCGCACCGCGTCGAACGTGCCGGGCGGTGCGGCGACCGCTTTCGGAACGAGCGTGTGCTTGATGCGGCCGCCGGAGGCCTTCTCGACCTCGTCTGCCCACTCGAGCATGGCTCGGGTGAGCAGGTGCTGCGGTGGCACCCAGGCGGAAAGCGTCAGTGTGGTCTGCGCGGCTGCCGGCACGGCGGCCACGAGCCCGGAAATTGCGAACGTGGCGAATGCGGACGCAATAAGTCGTTTCGAAACCATGGGTACCCTCCTCAAGTGATCGAAATGATTCCGGCGACGCTCTCTTGGCGACTGCTCATCTGGCGGCTGCGCCGAACGGTTGATAGATTAACCGATCTGCCTCGCGGGGGCCAAACATGCCAGTGCGGCCCGACGCGCCGAGCGAGCGCGCGTGATGCAGATCAAAGCCGCTACCCGGCTTGCGCCGCCGCGTGCTTTTCGCGGGCCCGGA
The DNA here is from genome assembly GCA_049691875.1 of Burkholderiales bacterium. GTDB lineage: Bacteria > Pseudomonadota > Gammaproteobacteria > Burkholderiales > SG8-39 > JAABRB01. Next base: position 3,649 of record JBAVOG010000542.1, read on the forward strand.
TCAGCGCCGCGACGTTCTCGATGCTCGGCGTCGCGACCCCCACGCGGCGCCCCAGCTCGACCACCGAGGAAACGATGGCGTCGATCTCGAGGGGACGGCCCTTCTCCATGTCCTGCAGCATCGAAGGCTTGGCGCCCCCGACCTTGCGCCCCAGCTCGATGCGCTCTTCGATGGTCACGGAGATGCGGGCACCGTAAGCCTCGGCGACGCGCATGCCCTCGGCCATCATCGCGCGCGCCAGGGCGCAAAGCTCCGGATTGTCCAGGACCTCGCCGATGCGGGCCCCGGTGAGCGCCGAGATCGGATTGACCGAAAGGTTGCCGATGAGCTTCGTCCAGACTTCATCCCGGATTCGGGACGTGATTCGCGCCGCGAGTCCAGCGTCCGTGAACGCATCGGCGAGCGCCCGGATGCGCCTGCTCGTGCTTCCATCGATCTCGCCCAGGATGAAATCGCGGCCGCCGGTGTGATTGATGATGCCCGCGTCGGGAACCTCGGCTGCCGCGTGCACGACACAGCCGAGCAGGTGCGACGGATCGACGGCACGCCGCATCGACTCGTCCGGATCGAGGCACTGGATGGGACTGCCGTCGTGCGCACTGCCCTCACCGTAAAAGTACCACCAGGGCAGGCCGTTGATGGCAGTGACCACGGGTGTGTCGGCGGCGAGCAGTGGGTGCAGTCGCGCGAGCATCGGCGCGATCGAGTGCGCCTTCAGGGCAATGACCACGGCGTCCTGGCGGCCGAAATCCTCGGGCCGATCCGACGCCGGCAATCGCAACCGCGTCTCGCGGCCGTCCGGTGCGCGATAGGTGAGCCCGCTCGTGCGGATTGCTGCGAGATGCTCGCCGCGTGCGACGAGCGCGACCTCGTGTCTCGCCATCGCAAGCCGGGCGCCGACCATTCCGCCGATTGCCCCGGCTCCCACAATGCAGAATTTCATCGTCAGATCTGTCTCGCCCGTGCGTGGTGAGAAGGTGGGGAAAGGGGGGAGGATAGCCTGCTGGTCGGGCCTCTGCAGCCAGCCATGTGCCTGGCCGCACTCGCCGGCCGCCGGTCAGAGCGGCGGGATTTGGCACCGGCCGCCATTCCTCGCCCGCGACCGTCGCGTGCATGGGCTAGAATGAATCCTTCCCGGGGGGAAAACGAACGTCGTGCTTACCGATCGCGTGTGGGGCAACGCAGGCGGGCGGGCAGTGGCCGTTTGCGCGGTGGGCCTGCTGCTCGCGATTCTGCTCGCCCAAACCACTCTCTACCAGCGGCTGAACTGGTGGCTGTATGACGTCCAGCAGGGCTTGCTTGCCCGGCCGATCAATCTGGACTCGGTCGTGGTGTTCGATGCGGACGAGGCGGCGATCGAGCGCCTGTCGCGCGAGTACGGTCCATGGCCCTACGCGCATGACGTGTTCGCGGACACGGCCCGGTATCTCACCAGGCACGGGGCGCGCATAGTCGCGTTCAACCTGCTGCTGGCGGAAGAGCGATCCGGGTCCCAGCACTTCGCCGAAGCGCTCAAGCCCAACATGGTGCTCGCTGCCGCAGGACTTCCGATTACGCTGGATTCGGCCGAAGGGTATGGTCGCCGCCTCGCCGCGCGCGCGATCGGCCGCGAGCTCATGTACACCAGCACACCCGGCGGTTTCCTGCGCACGAGCAGCGAGCAGGGGCTGCCTCACATCGGCTGGCACTACCTGAAGTTGCCGCTGGAGAAGTACCTGCAGGACAGCGGCGCGCGAGTAGGCGTCGTCAACATTCGCGCAGACGACGACGGCGTCGTGCGCAAGATCGGGCTCTTCCACGCGGCGCAGGGCCTGATCTATCCCAGCCTGCCGGCCGCCGCGCTGCTCGCCTCGGCCGGCGAGGCGGCGCAACCGACATTCTCCGACGGCGTGATTCAGCTGGCGCGCGCGCGGATACCGGTGACGGGCGACGGCGAAGCGCTGCTCCGCTACCCGGCCAACATGGACGGTCTGCAGGTCATCCGGTTCGACCGGCTCGCGCTCGCCGCAGCCGGCAAGCCGGGCTATGAGGATCTGGCGCGCGAAGTCGCGGGTAAGACCGTGTTCATCGGCGTGTCGAGCCTGACGTCGGGCGATTTCGTCTATACGCCGCTCGGACGCGTGTCGAGTCTGCGTCTTTCGGCGATCGCCTACGCAGGGCTAGGCGAGGGCTACGTCCTCACGCCATCGAAGCTCTGGGTGGACGGCATGCTCGTGATCCTGGCGGTCGGGCTCGGCGTGCTGCTGCTGCGGCGCGGTGCCGAGGCGACGCCCAGGCACTTCATCGCCGCGTTCGTGACCCTGCCGCTCTTTTTCGCCATCACCGGGACACTGCTGTTCGCCGCCGGCCTGCAGAGCCGGTGGCTGTTTGCGCTGATCGCGGGGATCGCGACGCTCGCGATCGTGTTCTCGGTGTGGATGTTCCTGCTCTACGACGAGCGGCGGCGATTGCGCTACGAGACGCTCGCGGCGCAGGAAGCCAACCGGCTCAAGACGTCGGTCCTGAACGACCTCACGCACGAGCTGCGCACGCCGCTCACGGCGATCATGGGCTTCAACAAGGTCAATCAGTTCACCGAGGACCTCGGGCGGGAAGCGCGCATCAAGAACAGCGCGATCATCGCGCGCAACTGCGAGCACCTGCTGCAACTGGTCAACAACAACCTCGACCTCGCGAAGATCGAGGCGGGCACGCTCACGATCGCGCTCGCGCCGGAGGATCCGGACCAGCTCTGCCGGGGCGTGGTGAACTCGATGCTGCCTTTTGCCGAGGAAAAGCGCATCCGCCTGAAATTCTCGCGGACCACGCCGCTGCCCGCGGCGGTGATGCTCGATGCGTTCCGCGTGCGCCAGGTCCTGATCAATCTCCTCTCCAATGCCCTGCGCTTCACCGAGGCCGGACAAGCCGAGCTCGTCGTCGCATGGCACGTCGCCGCGCTCGTTTTCGAAGTTCGCGACACTGGGCCGGGAATTCCGGACGAGGCCTTGCAGCGCATTTTCGAGCCCTACCAGCAGGCCGATCCCTCGGTGGCGCAGCGCCACGGCGGCACCGGCCTGGGACTCGCGATCACGCGAAATCTGGTCGGGTTGATGGGCGGAACGCTCGAGGTCGATTCCAAGGTCGGCGTCGGATCGACCTTTCGCGTGCGATTGCCGACCGAGGCCGTCGCAAAACCGGCGGCCGTGCGACCCATCAGCGACGCTTTCGCGCCGCGCGATCCACTCGTCGGGCGCGTCCTGCTCGCCGAGGACAACGGGGACATCCGGGCGCTGCTGGAATTACAGCTCGGCAAGCTCGGCCTCGAGGTCGCCAGCGTCACGAACGGATTCTCCGCAGTCGAGGCCGCACTGGCAAGCAAATTCGACGTCGTGCTGATGGACATCGAAATGCCAGTGATGAACGGTTACGAGGCGGTAAACGTACTGCGGACGCGCGGCTACACCGGAACCATCCTCGCGCTGACGGCCCACCAGGAAGGCGTCGAGGTGGAACGCGCACTCGCGTCGGGATGTGACGGAATCATCACCAAGCCGGTCACTTTCGAGTCCCTGGGTGCCGCAATGCGCCAGGTGCTGCCGGAAGCGCGGCGCAATGCCGCTTCCTGGCAATAAACTGTAAATACTGGGCCGCGACATGGAGTCGCGGCGGGCAAATTCCCGCGTTGCGGCCTGCCCCGGCCTCTAGAATCGTCGTCATGGGTGACTTTCCGAAATCGATGCGTCCGCGCCCGATACGGATTTCCGCGGAGCTGCGCGAGCTCGCGCCGCGGTTTCTCGCGCACCGGCGCGGCGATGTCGACCGTCTGCGCGAGGCGATCGACCGTGCGGATTTCGAGGCGGTCCGGGTGATCGGGCACGCGATGAAGGGATCCGGGGCCGCCTACGGCTTCGATGACATCACCTCGCTCGGCGACGAGATCGAGCGCCACGCAAAGTCGGGCGATGCCCCGGCGCTCGACGCGGCGGTGAAGGGCCTGACCGAGTACCTCGACTCGGTGGAAGTGACTTTCGGCTGACCATGCGAATTGCCCTACTCGAGGACGATCCTGCACAGAGCGACCTCGTCCGGCTGTGGCTGTCCGGCACCGGCCACATCTGCCACTCGTTCGACCGTTCACGAGAGTTCATGCGCGTGCTGTCGCACGACAGTTTCGACTTGCTGGTGCTCGACTGGGAACTGCCGGACGTGAACGGCGACGCAGTGCTGGCTTGGGTGCGCGCCAACGGCCACGATAGCGTTCCGGTCCTGTTCACGACTGCACGCAATGAGGAGCGGGATATCGTCGCGGCGCTCAAGGCGGGCGCCGACGACTACCTC
>JBAVOG010000543.1:0-3313 GCA_049691875.1 Burkholderiales bacterium
GCCGCCGCCGGGCAGCTCGGCGTCGAGGGCGGGAAAGCCGCTCGGGACACTCGGCGCAGCGACACGGCCGAGCTCGGCCCCGCGCCGGACGTCGGAACGTTGCAGGATCTCGTGCAGGAGCGAAGACATGACGATCCCGGCTCGTCCGCGCAGTGTGCGCCAAGAGGTGAGGCGTGACTCGCGCAGCGCGCTGGAGCTAGAGCGTCTTGCCGGCGCGGATGACCCCGACGCCGATCCCCTCGATGGCGAACTGCTCCTCGCGGGTGTCGAGCACGATCGGGGCGAAGTCCGGGTTCTCGGGCAGGAGCTCCACCGTGGCGCCGCGGCGGCGCAGGCGCTTGACCGTCACTTCGTCGGCGAGCCGCGCCACCACGATCTGTCCGGAGCGTGCCTCCGCCGTGCGGTGCACCGCGAGGAGATCGCCGTCGAGGATGCCCGCATCGCGCATGCTGAGGCCGCGCACCTTGAGGAGGTAATCGGCACGCGGCCGGAAGAGCGCCGGGTCGAGCTGGTAGCGGCCCTGGACGTGCGCTTCGGCAAGGATCGGCGCACCGGCCGCAACCCGTCCGATGAGCGGTACGCCGAGCGACTGCTTGAGCACGATCCCGCGCGCGGTGCCGTCGAGGATCTCGATCGCGCCCTTGCGCTCGAGCGCGCGCAGATGCTCCTCCGCGGCGTTGGGCGAGCGAAAGCCCAGCACCCGGCAGATCTCGGCGCGGGTCGGCGGGAATCCGCTCGACTCGATCGCCTCGCGGATGAGCTGCAGGATCTCGGCCTGCCGTGGTGTGAGGTCTTTCATGACGTTTTCCTGCTCGCCGGGCGAGCCTCGATGGCGTCCGGGCGCATCACGACCGGTGCCGGCGGAGCGGATGGACCACCCCCCCCGAAGGCACCCGCGGAAGGGGACATGGCCTCCTTCCGGTGGAAAGCTGCGGGGTCGTCCAGCTCGTCCCAGAGACCTAGCTGGGAAGGCGAAGCAATGGCCTTGATGCGCCTCATCCGGGCTCCTCGTCGTGTCGGGCTCGCGATGCGATTCGGCCGCCACGGCGGCGTAGGCCGCATGCGCTGCGAGCGGCATCTCCGCCCGAGGTGGCTGTTCGACGCCCGGATCGGGCGCGCGGCTCCCGCGCATGCCGGCCGGCATCGGGACTTTTCCGAGCCTTGCGAGGCGTGCCTCGATCGCGAAACGGGTGCGGCCGTGGGTGGCGGCAAGCGCTTCCATGGACTGTCCGGCGGCGAAAGCGGACACGAGCTGCACGTCTTCATCGGGCGACCAGGGCTTGCCGGAGTTGCCCGGGAGATTCCGTGCGGGTTGCTTCGGCCTGTTCGCGTCTGTTTCGAGCGCACGGATCGCGTGGTAGAGCGCGCGTACGGTGTCCGGATGCTGATAGGGGCTGTCGGCGGGGAAAATCGTGCCGGTGACGGGGTCGGTGCCGTTCGCGAGGGCCTGCAGGGTTGCGAGCGCCCGTGCGTCGTTCATGATCGTGCTGCGCGTGCTTTCCATGGTGCTTTCCTTCCGCGAAGTTGTCCCGGCCGCCCGGATCCACAGCGCCAATCCATGGTGCTGGTTCGGAGCGTCGGTCCAGGGCGCCACCCCATACCCTGATTTTTATACAGTATCTGGGCAACACGCAAGCGGAGATTGACGCCGAGTCGCCAAGTCCTTGTTTTTCATGGGGCCCGACGAGGCCGCAGCAACCGCGCGCGGGCGTATAATCGCGGCGCAGTTCACCCGCAGCGCACCGATCACGAGGCAGCGACGCACGATATGGGCAGGAAGATCAAGACCGGCTACGAGTCCGATGTGACCCGATTGATCCGTGGCCTCCTCGAGGAGCGGCCGCAGATCGCCGAGGTGCAGAAGGTCGGCCGCTCGCTGTGGTGGGACAAGCGACTGGATCTCGATCAGCTGCGCCGCGAGCGCGAGTCGCGCATCCCGCAGAAGGGCTACGTCTATCAGATCGACGACTAGCCGCACGCTCGCCGTCGCGATGATGGCGACCCTGCTCGCAGCTGCGCCCGGCTGTATTCCGCTGTCGCCGACAGCCGCGATGGCCCTGGAGGTCTTCAAGCTGATGACGCCTGCGCTGCAGGCGTTGATGAGCAACATGAAGGGCGTCGACGAGCCGAACCAGGCCAAGCTCGCCGAACTCGAGGCGAAGAAGGATTGGGAGGGGATGGTCGCCTTCGCTCAGAAAAATCTCAAGGTGGATCCGAGCAGCCCCGACTGGTGGATGGTCGTGGGCTACGCGTACACGCAGATGGCGAGGTTCGAAGATGCGGCCAGTGCCTTCCAGAAAGTGGTGCAGTACAGCCCGGACCAGATCGACGGCTACAACCTGCTGGCCGAGACCTACCGCGTGATGGGAAAACCCGAGCAGGCCATTCGCGTGCTCGATCGCGGGCTGCGCGTCAATCAGGAGTCGCCCACGACCTACCTGCTCATCGGCCAGAGCTTCTCGGACCTCAAGCAGCCGGACCGCGCGCTCGAGTACTTCCAGCTTGCCTTGCGGCGCGACGCGCAGCTGATTCCCGCATGGTATGGCCTCGGAGCCGCCTATGCACGGCTCGGGCGCACGGCCGATTTCGACGAGGTCGAGCGGAACCTGCGTCAGCTTTCGCCGCCCGATGCCGATCGGCTCGCGCGATTGCGGCCGCGCACCTTCGGGTCGACTTCCACCGCCCCTAGCCGGCAGTGAGCCCGTCGTCGGCGGCGATCACCGCGCCGTTCACGAAACCGGATTGATCGGACGCGAGGAGGAGCAGCAGTCCGTCGAGGTCCTCGGGTTTGCCGACGCGCCGGCGGGGCAGCCTGGCCAGCAGCTTGCGTCCGCCATCGGTGTTCCAGTACTCGCGATTGATCTCGGTCTCGATGTAGCCGGGGCAGAGCGCGTTCACGTTGATGTTGTAGCGACCCCATTCCAGTGCCATCGCGCGTGTCATGTGGATGACGCCGGCCTTCGACATGCTGTATACGGAAATCTGCCCGAGCGGGTGCAGTCCGGCGGCCGAGGCGATGTTGACGATGCGACCGGGCCGCTTTCCCGCAATCATGCTCCGGCCGACCGCCTGAGCGACAAAGTACGCGCCCTTGAGGTTCGTGTTCATCACGAAGTCGTAATCGGGCTCCTCCACATCGCCGATCCGCGCGCTGACCGACACGCCCGAATTGTTCACGAGCACGTCGATGGGGCCCAACGCCGCCTCGGCCGCCGCGACACCCGCGCGAATCGATTCGACGCTTGTCACGTCCATTTCGACCGGGTGCGCCCGGCCGCCGCTTTGCGCGATCGTGCCGGCCAGACGCTCGAGC
>JBAVOG010000544.1:0-7366 GCA_049691875.1 Burkholderiales bacterium
CCGCGTCGCGCGCCGGCATCAGCGCGCCCGTGGGGCAGGCCTGCACGCATTCGCCGCACGCCACGCAGGTCGACTCGCCCATCGGGTCGTCGAAATCGAAGACGATCTTCGAGTGCTCGCCACGAAACGCGTAGCCGATCACGTCGTTCACCTGCTCTTCGCGGCAAGCGCGCAGGCAGCGCGTGCACTGGATGCACGCGTCGAGGTTCACCGCGATGCCCGGGTGCGAGAGGTCCGCCGCGGGCTGATCGCGCCGTGCGAAGCGGGGTTTGCCGATCTCGAGCGCCTTGGCCCAGCGGCCCAGCTCCGAATCGAGCGTTCGCGTCTCCTCGGTCACGTCGGAAAGCAGCAGCTCGACGACCATCTTCTGCGACGCTTTGGCGCGCGCGCTGTCGGTCGTGACCTCCATTCCGGCTTGCGGATAGCGGCAGCAGGAGGGCGCGAGCACCCGCTCGCCCTTGATCTCGACGACGCAGGCGCGGCAGTTGCCGTCCGGGCGCAAGCCCTCCTTGTAGCAGAGGTGCGGAAGCTCGATGCCGTGCTGCTGCGCCGTCTGCAGGATCGTCTCGTCCGCGCGGCCGACCACGCTGCGGCCGTTCAGCGTGAACTCGACCGGCATGGCCGCCGTCTGCGCTGTGCTGATTCGGTCCATCTCGACTCCTGTTGCCCGTTAGTCTGAACCTGCCGGGCGGTTCACGCCAATTCGTGGGGAAAGTATTTCACCACGCAGCGGATGGGATTCGGCGCCGCCTGCCCGAGACCGCAGATCGAGGCGTCGCCCATCGCCTGGCACAGCTCCTCGAGGAGCGGCTTGTTCCATTCATCGGAATCCATCAGCGTCAGTGCCTTCGCCGTGCCGACGCGGCACGGCGTGCACTGCCCGCAGGATTCGTCGCGGAAAAATCGGATCAGGTTGCGTGCCGCATCCACCGCACGGTCCCCTTGCGACAGGATCACGATCGCCGCGGACCCGATGAAGCAGCCGTGCTTGTTCAGCGTGTCGAAATCGAGCGGGATATCGTCCATCGACGCCGGCAGGATTCCGCCCGAGGCACCGCCGGGAAGGTAGGCGTAGAACGTGTGTCCGTCGAGCATCCCGCCGCAGTACTCGTCGATCAGCTCGCGCACCGTGATGCCGGCCGGCGCGAGATGCATGCCGGGCCGCTTCACGCGGCCGGAGACCGAGAACGAGCGCAGGCCTTTCCTGCCGTGACGGCCGTGGCCGGCGAACCAGTCCGCGCCCCGCTCGATGATCTCGCGCACCCAGTACACGGTTTCCATGTTGTGCTCGAGCGTCGGATAGCCGAAGAGCCCGATCTGCGCGACGTAGGGCGGCCGGAGACGCGGCATGCCGCGCTTGCCCTCGATCGACTCGATCATCGCCGATTCCTCGCCGCAAATGTAGGCGCCCGCGCCGCGCCGCAGGTGAATCGGCGGCAGCGCACAGGGCGGATTCGCGCGGAGTTGTGCGAGCGCGCCCGCGAGGATCGCGCGGCAACCCGCGTACTCGTCGCGCAGGTAGACGTAGATCTCGCCGACGCCGGCGGCCCACGCAGCAACGAGCATGCCTTCGAGAAAGCGATGCGGATCGCGTTCCAGATAGTAGCGATCCTTGAACGTCCCGGGCTCGCCCTCGTCGATGTTCACTGCCATCACCCGCGGCGCCGGCTCCGCAGCCACGATGCGCCACTTCCGGCCCGCCGGAAATCCGGCGCCGCCAAGCCCGCGCAGCCCGGCGTCTTCCATAGTCTTCGTGACATCCTCGCGGGTGCGTATCCCGGCCAGGCAGTCCGCAATCAGTCGATATCCACCCGCGGCGCGATACGCGCGGAAGTCGATGAAGCCCGGACTCACCGCATCCGGTGCGGCGTAGGTCGCGGGCGTGATGGACGCCGCGTCCTTGACGGGCTTCGCGGCCGGATGTTCGACCGCGCCCTTCGCGACCAGGGCTTTCACCGCGTCGGGCGTCGCGCGCAGGACGGGATGACGGCCCACGACCACCGCAGGCGCCGCCTCGCACCGGCCAATGCACGGTGCCGGAATGACGCGCACGTCCCTGCCGAGAATCTGCGGAAGCTTGTCCAGCAGCGCGCGCGCGCCGGCCAGCTCGCAGGCGATCGAATCGCATACCCGCACCGTGATCGCAGGCGGCGCATCCTCGCCGCCTCGCACGATGTCGAAATGATGGTAGAAAGTCGCGACCTCGTAAACCTCCGTGAGCGCCATGCGCATTTCCTGCGCCAGTGCGACGAGGTGCCGGTCGACGAGGTGGCCGTAGCGGTCCTGGATCCGGTGCAGGTACTCGATGACCAGGTCGCGACGGCGCGGCGCGGCGCCGAGCAGGCTCCGCACGTCCGCGAGCGCCTGGGGATCCACCTGGCGTCCCTTCGGCGTGGCCCGCAGCCTGACTTCCTTGAGCGGAATCGTCGCGCGCTTGACGCGGTCGTTCATCGCCTGCCTTTCGATTGTCTTGGCCGCACGGGTAGGTGCCCCCGCGGTGCGCTGCCGCCCGACGGGCATGTTCCGATCGTTCGGGTCATGTTAGCGCGAAGCGCGAGGGTCCACGCTTGACCCCGGTCAACGCGCCCGAGTCAGGCCTGCAGACCGCCCAGAAAGCCCAGCACGATCTCGTTGACGCGCTGCGGCGCCTCCATGCTCGCCAGGTGCCCGGCGCCATCGATGGTTTCCCGCCGCGCGCCCGGTATACCCCTCGCCACTTGCGCGGAAATTGTCTGAAGCTCCGATACGTCGCGTTCGCCGACCAGCACGAAAGTCGGCACGCTCACCTTGCTGAGCCGCGACACGGTCGGCGGCTGCGGCGGGCGGGCAGGATCGCGATTCACCAGATGCCATCCGGAATAGTCGTGCACCATCTGACGCACTCGTTCCGCGACGGCTGGCTGTGCGCGCATCTGCGCGAAGAGATCGAGCTCGAGCCATGCCTGCTTCGCCGCCGCGATGTCGCCCCGACGAGCGGCCGCGAGGACCGGGGAATAGCTCACGAGCCACTGCCGGGACCAGGGCCATCCGCCGACCACGGTATCAACGACCGTCAGGCTGCGCAGCCGGTCCGGATGCGTCACCGCGAAATCCAGCGCAATCCGTCCACCCATCGACAGACCCACGACGTGCACCGGTCCGAGGCTGCGTTGTTCGATGAGCGCCGCCAGGTCGTTGGCATGCGAATAGGGCTCGCCGGCACGCGGCACTTCCGAACGGCCGAATCCGCGCGCATCGTAGCGCGTCACCCGGTAAGAGCGGGAATACAGCTCGAACTGGTCGTCCCACGTCCGGGTGTCGAGCATGAACGCATGAATGAGCACCACGGACGGCCCCGTGCCCGCGGTCTCGTAATAGAGACGGGTGCCCGGAATTTCCGCGTACCCGCGCTCCACCGCGGGCGCCGTACCCGGGACCTGGAACCCCGCGCAACCGGTGAGCGTGGCCGCGCCGGCCCCCAGCACAAACCGGCGCCGCGAGAATCCTGGCGATGCGTCGCGCTCGATCGCCATTGCGGCGCTCAAATTACCGATTTCAGGAGCTTGCCCATCTCTGCCGGGTTCTTCGTCACCTTGATCCCGCAGGATTCCATCACCGCCAGCTTTTCCTGCGCGGTGCCCTTTCCGCCGGAGATGATGGCACCGGCGTGGCCCATGCGCTTGCCGGGCGGGGCGGTGACGCCGGCGATGAACCCGACGACAGGTTTCTTCATGTTGTCCTTCGCCCACAGCGCGGCAGTCTCTTCGTCCGAGCCGCCGATCTCGCCGATCATGATCACCGCGTCGGTGCCGGGATCGTCATTGAAGAGTTTCAGCACGTCGATGTGCTTCATGCCGTTCACCGGGTCGCCGCCGATCCCGACCGCGGACGACTGTCCCAGCCCGATCTCGGTGAGCTGCCCGACGGCCTCGTAGGTGAGCGTCCCCGAGCGCGAGACCACGCCGATGCGACCCTTCTTGTGAATGTGCCCCGGCATGATGCCGATCTTGATTTCGTCGGGCGTGATCACGCCCGGGCAGTTCGGTCCGACCAGCACCGAGCGACGCCGTTGTTTTCGCATCCGGTCGCGCACCTCGATCATGTCGCGCACCGGGATGCCCTCGGTGATGCAGATCACGAGATCGAGGTCGGCTTCCACCGCCTCCCAGATCGCCCCGGCCGCGCCGGCAGGCGGCACGTAGATCACCGAGACGTTCGCGCCCGTCTTCGCCTTGGCGTCCTTCACCGAGGCGAAGATCGGGATGCCTTCGAAATTTTCGCCGGCCTTCTTCGGGTGCACGCCCGCAACGAAGCAGTTCGCCCCGTTCGCGTATTCGCGGCACATCCGCGTGTGGAACTGGCCGGTCTTGCCGGTGATGCCCTGCGTGATGACACGCGTGTCCTTGTCGACGAGGATGCTCATCGGCCGGCCCCCTTGACGGCGGCGACCGCCCGCTCGGCGGCCTGCGCCATGTTGTCCGCGGTGATGATGGGCAACCCCGAATCGGCGAGGATCTTGCGCCCGATGTCCTCGTTGGTGCCCTTCATGCGCACCACCAGCGGCACGCCGAGCTTGACCTCCTTCGCCGCGCTCACGATCCCGGAGGCGATGGTGTCGCATTTCATGATGCCGCCGAAGATGTTCACGAGGATCGCCTTGACCTTCTTGTTGGACAGCATGATCTTGAATGCCGCGGTGACCTTCTCGGCGGTCGCACCGCCGCCGACGTCGAGGAAGTTCGCGGGCTCGGCGCCGTAGAGCTTGATGGTGTCCATCGTGGCCATGGCGAGACCGGCGCCGTTCACCATGCAGCCGATGTTGCCGTCGAGCGAGATGTAGGAGAGATCGTGCTTGGACGCCTCGATCTCGAACGGGTCCTCCTCGTCCATGTCGCGCATCGCGGTGATCTCCGGATGGCGCGCGAGGGCGTTGTCGTCGAAGTTCATCTTCGCGTCGAGCGCGATGACGTCGCCGGAGCCGGTGAGAATCAGCGGATTGATTTCCGCAAGTGCTGCGTCCGTGTCCCAGAACGCCCGCGCGAGACCCTGCAGCACCACGCGCGCTTTTGCGATGCTGGCGGCGGGAACCCCGATTTTCTGCGCCACGTCGTCGGCCTGGGCGTCGGTCAATCCGAGCTCCGGATCGATGAACACCTTGTGGATCTTTTCGGGAGTCGACGCGGCGACCTCCTCGATGTCCATGCCGCCCTCGGAGGACGCCATTACGCAGACTCTCTGCGTGACTCTGTCGACCACCATGCCGACATAGAGCTCCTTGTGGATGTCCGCACCCTCCTCGATCAGGAGCCGGCGCACCTTCTGTCCCTCCGGCCCGGTCTGATGCGTCACGAGCTGCATGCCGAGGATCTTGCCGGCCCAGCTCTTCACTTCTTCGGGGGATTTCGCGACTTTCACGCCGCCGCCCTTCCCGCGACCGCCGGCGTGGATCTGTGCTTTGACGACCCAGACCTTGCCGCCGAGCTTCTTGACCGCGTCCTCGGCCTCCTCGACCGAGAAGCACGGAACCCCGCGCGGCGTGGGCACGCCGTATTTGCGCAGCACTTCCTTCGCCTGATATTCGTGGATCTTCACTGAAGCTGTCCTCCTCTGCGAACTCGCCTAGTCGCGCACGAGTCTCCGGCCGATGATCGGTCCGCCGCAATGATCCCGGTCAACGCGGCTCCAGCCGCTACTTGACCGGCTCGGGACGCTTGCCGCGGAACCATTTCGGGTAATAGCGCTCCGCGATTTCGCCATGCGTGTCCAGCGCGTGGCACTGGTCGAGCTGAAACGGCTGCGTGCCGCCGGGACCGTCGTCGCTGTCGAGCTGCTCGGCCGCGCGCGCCTGGATCGCCGCGGTGGGGAACTGGAGCAGCATCTCGTTCAGGTGCGTGCATCCCTTCACGTGCGCGAACAGGTCGTGGACCGCCTTGCGGAATCCCCTGAGCAGATTCAGTCCGACGAGCTTCCCGTAGTCGGGCGTGACGCGCTCGCAGACTCCCGGATAGGGCATCGCCTCGGTGCGGGCAACGGCTGCGACGATGCGATAGCCCGCGTCCAGGGTCAGACGGATCCACATGTCGTGCACGGGCGTTCCGGCCGGCCGGAGTCCGGTCGAGAGCGTGAAATCGGTCGGCTTGACGTCGTAGAGATGCGCCTCGATGTCGTACAGGCCGTCCGCGCGACGATAGCCTTCAAACTGGATGCGGCGCTGGTGCGTGAGCGTGCGGGATCCGACGGGAGCGGGCAGAGGCATGATTCGCTTGCCGATTGTGCAGAGCGGCAAATTTTAACATAGTGTCGACAGCACCCGGCCCGCGCATGCGCGGGTGCTAGTATCGTTGCGAGCCATGCAGGAGGATCACAAAGAGTGAGCTACGTGCTCGCGCTCGATCAGGGCACGACCAGCTCACGCGCGATCGTGTTCGACGAGCACGCGCGCGCGGTCGGCGCCGCGCAGGCCGAATTCCGGCAGCTGTATCCGCAGCCGGGCTGGGTGGAGCACGACCCCGAGGAGATCTGGCGCACGCAGCTCGAGTGCGCGCGCGGCGCGCTCGAAAGCGCGGCGGTGAAAGCCGCGGACCTCGCCGCGATCGGCATCACCAATCAGCGCGAGACCGTGGTCGTCTGGGAGCGCGCCACCGGCAAGCCGATCCACAACGCGATCGTCTGGCAGGACCGGCGCACCTCGGACGAGTGCGAGCAGCTCAAGCGGGCGGGTCACGAAGCGCTCGTGCGCGCACGCACGGGTCTCGTCATCGATCCCTACTTCTCCGGAACGAAGATCGCCTGGCTGCTCGACCACGTTCCGGGCGCGCGCGCGCGCGCCACGGCGGGCGACCTCGCATTCGGAACGGTCGACACGTGGCTGATGTGGAAGCTCTCGGGCGGCGCGTTGCACCTCACGGACGTCTCCAACGCCTCGCGGACCATGCTTTTCGATATCGGGCGCGGCGAATGGGATGCCGATCTCCTCGACCTTCTGGGCGTTCCGCGGGCGTTGCTGCCCGAGGTGATGCCGTCGTCCGGAGCATTCGGCAAGACCGCGCCCGAGTTGCTCGGCGCGCCGGTCCCGATCGCCGGAGTGGCCGGCGATCAGCAGGCGGCGCTGTTCGGCCAGGCCTGCCACGCACCCGGCATGGCGAAGAACACCTACGGCACGGGCTGTTTCATGCTCCTGCATTGCGGCGCAGAGCGCATTGCCTCGACCCACGGGCTCGTCACGACCCGCGCGGCGGAGGTCGACGCACCGGAATTCGCGCTCGAAGGCAGTGTCTTCATTGCCGGCGCCGTCGTGCAATGGCTGCGCGACGGATTGCGGATCATCGAAGCGTCGGCGGATGTCGAAGCGCTTGCGGCGCGCGTGCCGGATGCGGGCGGCGTCCTG
>JBAVOG010000545.1:0-7202 GCA_049691875.1 Burkholderiales bacterium
GTGGTGCCATGCACCTGTTCGAGCCAGATCGGTTCGGCCGGAAGATGCTTGCGCAGTGCGTCGCGATTCTGCTCGACCGCCCGCTGATCGTCACCCACGCGTGTGGCGAGATTCATTCCAGCGTAACAGCCGCGACTCGCACCGTCGGCGCGCGTCGTGGCGAACGCACGCACGTTTGCGGCAGCGGGCCAGTCCGGAATGATCCAGTCGCGTGGCCACGACACGATCATTCCAGTGAGTCCAGCAACTTGCGCATGTCGTCGGGTAAGGGAGACTCCCAGGCAACGCGCGCGCCGCTTTCGGGGTGCACGAGCGCGAGGTGCGTGGCGTGCAACGCCTGACGCGGAAATGGCGGCAGCCCCGCACTGCGCGCAGGACGCGAGCCGTACACGGGATCGCCGACGATGGGGTGACCGATCGAGCGCAGGTGAACCCGAATCTGATGCGTCCGCCCGGTTTCCAGTCGGCACTTGACCAGGGTCGCCCGTGCAAAGCCGCGCAGGACTGAATACCGCGTGACGGCGGGCTTGCCCCGCGCCGCGACGGCCATGCGTGTGCGCTCGACGGGATGCCTGCCAATGGGGGCATCGATCACACCGCCCGCGGAAAGCGCGCCGTGCACCAGCGCCAGATATTCACGGCGGATCGTGCGCGCCTGCAACTGACGCACCAGATCGGTCTGTGCTTCGGCGGTCTTGGCGATGACGAGCAGGCCGCTCGTGTCCTTATCCAGGCGATGCACGATCCCGGCCCGCGGGAGCGCCGCGCATTGCGGCGCGTGGTGCAATATCGCGTTGAGCAGCGTGCCTGCCCAGTTCCCGCTGCCCGGATGCACCACCAGGCCGGCCGGCTTGTCGACCACCAGCAGCGCGCCGTCTTCGTGCACCACGGCCAATGGAATCGGTTCGGCACGAAAAGCGTCGGCCTCCCTCGCACGCGGATCTGCCCCGGGTTCGATCCGCACGCATTCTCCGCCCCAGACCTTGTGCCTGACGTCCACGCCTGCGGAATCGAGCGTGATCCGACCTTGCCGCACCCACGCCTGCAACCGGCTGCGCGAGTGCTCGGGAAACATCCGGGCGAGCGCCTGATCGAAACGGAGTCCGGCCAGGCTTGGCGGCACTAGTCGCTCGATCTCGGCGCTATAATGGCGCGCAGCCGTTGCCATACCCCTTGTCACCGTACCCCTTGCGCTCCGTGGCCCTGCATGCGCTTCGAACTCGACACGCGATATCTGCCCAACTTGCGGCGTAGTTTAGCGGTTCTGCTGTGCGCCGCGATGCTCGCCGGATGCGGCATCCTGAAGTTCGGCGCAGAGGACGAGACGGCCGGCTGGACCGCCCAGCGCCTGTACGAAGAAGCCAAGACCGAGATGGGCAACGGCAGCTACGACCGCGCGATCACCTATTTCGAGAAGCTCGAGTCCCGCTACCCCTACGGCCGCTATGCGCAGCAGTCGCAGCTCGAGATCGCCTATGCGTACTATCGCAACAACGATCCCGCTCAGGCCATCGCAGCGTGCGACCGCTTCATCAAGCTGCACCCCAATCATCCCACCGTCGATTACGCGTACTACCTGAAGGGCGTGATCAACTTCTACGAGGATCAGAGCGCGCTCGCGCAATGGTCGGGCCAGGACCCGACCGAGCGGGACCCTCGTTCGGCGCGCGACTCGTTTGCCGCATTCAAGGAACTGGTGGCGCGCTACCCGAAGAGCAAGTACGTCCCCGACGCGACTGCGCGGATGAGCTATCTCGTGAACGGCCTCGCTTCGCACGAAGTCCACGTCGCGCGCTACTACTACGAGCGCGGCGCTTATGTCGCGGCCGTGAACCGGGCGCAGTACACCGTGAAGACCTACCCGGAGACGCCGGCGGTCGAGGAAGCGCTCTACATCACGATGCGCGGCTACGAAAAACTCGGAATGAAAGAGCTCCAGGCGGACGCTGAGCGGGTGCTGCGCACGAATTTCCCCAACAGCAAGGCGCTCGAGGGCAAACCCGTCAACACCAGCCCGCCCTGGTGGAAGATCTGGGCCCCGCGCAGCGGGACCTAAACCGAGATCCCATGCTCACGAATGTGGTCGCGGATCACGGAATCGATATCCGGATCCGCACCGAAGCCCATCGCGTCGGCGCGTGGCGTCCTGAACCGGACCGGCCAGGTGTCGACAATCGCCTTGATTCGCGCGTCGACCTTGAAGCGAATCCGGTCCGCAACGTCCCGACCGGCGATCCGGCGGAGCTCGTCGACGGCCTCCCGGATCGTCACGGTGATGCCGGGAAGATTGACGACCCGATTGATGCCCCAGACGGACGCCGGCAGTTCGTGCGCATGCACGAACGCCTCGGTCACCTTGCGGGGCGAGAGCAGCCAGATCCCGGTCGTGTCCGGCAGCGGGCAATCGTAGGCTTCGCCGGCGAGCGGCTCGCGGAAAATCGCGCTCGCGAACGAAGACGCGGCCAGGTTCGGTTTTCCGGGACGCACGACGATGGTCGGCAGCCTCAGGCAACGCCCGTCAAGGAATCCCCGGCGGGTGTAGTCGGCGATCAGGTACTCGCCGATGACTTTCTGCGTTCCGTACGATGTCTGCGGGGCCGTCGTCGTCGAATCGTCGAGAATGGCAGGAAGATTGCCGCCGAATGCAGCGACCGAACTGGTGAAGACCAGCCGCGGCGGACTGGCCAGCGCGCGGCACGCCTCGAGAAGAATCCGGGTCCCGTCGAGATTGACCCGCATGCCAAGCTCGAAATCGGCCTCCGCACCGGCGCTCACGACCGCCGCGAGGTGAAAGACCGATGCGGTATCCGGCTCGAGCGCCGTGGCAATGACGCGTGGAGCGCTCAAATCGCCTTGGACGCATTGCAGGCGCGAATCGACTTCGGGCGGAAACGCGGTATCGAGCAACTTGATCTGGGTGATCGGCGCAGCCTTGCCGTCGGGGCCCGTCAGCGTCCCTCGCTCGAGCAGCGTTCGGGCGAGACGATGGCCGAGAAACCCGCCACCGCCCGTGATAAAGACCTTCATCGTGCCTCCGTCCGGTTTCGCGCGTGCCGCGGAACGCGGAGCGAGATACGGGATTCTAATCAACCTGCCAGTGCTGCGCCCGCCGGTTCGCTCTCGGCCAGGCCAAAGAAGCGCTCTACCTCCTCCAGATCGCGCGTCCGACGCATCGGCGGTAACGCTGCCAGTAGCCGTGCACCGTAGGGACGCGAGACCAGCCGCGGGTCGCAGATCACCAGTGCGCCGCGGTCGGTCTCATCGCGAATCAGGCGTCCCGCCCCCTGCTTGAGCAGCAGCGCAGCTTCGGGCAGCTGAAGCTCCGTGAACGCGTTCTGCCCGGCGCGCTTCATGGCCGCGAGGCGCGCCGCGAGGACCGGATCGTCCGGCGGCGCGAAGGGAAGCTTGTCGATCACCACCACGGACAGCGCCTCGCCGCGGACGTCTACCCCCTCCCAGAAACTTGCGCTGGCAACAAGTACGGCATTGCCCAGCCGGCGAAATCGTTCGAGGAGCTCGCTGCGCGACCCCTGCCCCTGAACGAGCAACGGAAAGTTCATGCCCGCAGACTCGAACGCCTCCCGCAGCCGGGCATGCGCATGCCGCATCGCCCGCAATGTCGTGAAGAGGAGGAATGCCCGGCCACCGCTGGCACGGATCACAGGCAGTGCGCGTTCCACGACCGCATCCGTGTGCGCGGTGCTGTTCGGCTCAGGCAAGGCGCGAGGCACATAGAGGAGTCCCTGGACCGGATAGTCGAACGGACTGCCCCAGCACGCGCTTTCGGCATCCTCGAGGCCCATCATGCGCTTGAAGTGGGAAAAATCGCCATCCACGGCCAGCGTCGCCGAGGTCAGGATCCAGGCTCGCGATCGGCCCTCCTGATCGGGCTGGTCGGCGCTTTCCTCGCGCATCGACCCTTCCACCTCTTTCCGGAAAATTCCGGCGATCGACAAGGGCGTCGCATGGAGGGTGAGCGAGCGAGCGTGCACTTCCGCCCAGCGCACGACATCTTCGGCGGAATTCTCGCGCCAAGCCGTCACGCGCTCGGCGAGGTCGCCGGCACGCGCCGCGCAATTCTCCAGGCCTTCGCCCCGCTCGGCGACCCGGCCCAGACCTTCGGCGAGACGTGCGAGCGCGGCGCACATTCCGTCGAGGGCGCCTCTGAACGCCTCGTCGCGCTCGAGGATTGCCGCCGGCAGCCGCCCTTCCTGCAGGTGGACGGCGAGACGCGCATCACGCGCGGCGCGATCTGCGCCGCGAATCAGCTCACGCAGATCCGCCACCTCGGGCGCCTCGGCGATGCCTTCGGCGAGCGCGTCGCGGCAGAGCTCGAGTACCTGCCCAGTCGTGACGCTGCGCCCGAAAAAGAGCGTCGCAGTACCGGGAAGCTGGTGTGCCTCGTCCAGAATCACGGTGTTGCACGCCGGCAGGAGCTCCGCCATGCCCTCGCCGCGCAGCATCACGTCGGCGAAAAAGAGGTGATGATTGACGACCACCACCTCAGCGGCAAGTGCCTCCCGGCGCGCGCGCATGACGAAGCAATCGCGAAACTGCGCGCAACTCTGGCCCAGGCAGCTCTCCCGTGTCGACGTCGCAAGCGCCCAGGCCGGCGAATCTTCCGCGACGTCGGCGAGCTCGGCGCGATCTCCGCTCGCGCTAACCTGCGCGAACCGGGCGATCGCGTGAAGATCGCGCACGGACTCGCGGGTGGGCAGCGCGCCTTCGGCGAGATTGCGCTCGAGATGGTGATGACACACGTAGTTCGCGCGCCCCTTCAGCAACGCTGTCGTGACCGGAACGCCGAGCGCCTTGCCGACGGCCGGCAAGTCGCGGTGAAACAGCTGGTCCTGCAGCGTCTTGGTGCCGGTCGAAATGATGACCTTGGCACCCGATAGAAGCGCCGGTACGAGATACGCAAAGGTCTTGCCGGTGCCCGTGCCTGCCTCGGCGATGAGCACCGTGCCGGTCCGGATGCTCGCCTCGATGCGCCGCGCGAACTCGAGCTGCTGCGGCCGCTCCCGGTAATCGGGCACCGCGCGTGCAAGCGCGCCGTCCAGCGCGAATGCGGAGGCGAGCGCGTCGCGCGACCCCGCGCTCACCTGATTTCGTCCACTCTCACCCAGACGCCGCCCGAAGACTGACGCGTCGCGCTGTCCCGCGAGAGGATTCCGCGTTCGTCGCGCGCGCTGCTCTGATTCACGCCGCCCAGCTCGATCCATTCACCCAGTCTGCCGCTCGCGGTCGTCACGATCTCGCTGGTGCTCACGGCGCCGCCACGATTGCGATCGAAAGACGCACGGCGCGGATTGATCTCGAGCGTCACGCGGTCGCCAGCGAGTCGCGGGACGACGGCAAATCCGGTGGAGGCATCCTGGAAGGTCACGTCTTGCGAAATCACCACGCCGCCCGGCCCGACGGTGGTGCTGCGCGTCGGCACGGGCCGGCTGGCGCCGATGCTGATGTAGGCGGGGCTGCCTTCGAGCACCTGCACCTGCTGCGTGATGCGGTCGTCGGTCGTGCGCGATGAATCGAGGATGCGCGCGTTCACGCCACTTCCTGCCGGCGCACCCTGGCCGACACTTACGCTGCCCTGGCTCCCCGCAACCGTGCCGCCGACCGAGATCGATTGGCGGTCCGCGGTGCCGCCCGCATCCTGACGTACCGAGATGCGCAGCCTCCTCGGCTCCCTGTCGAGCGAAGCCACGATGCGCTTGATGTCTTCGATGTTCGCCCGCGTCGACCGGATGATCAGCGAACTCTGCATTCCCGTGACGGCGCCCCCGGGGGCCACCAGTGGTCGAATCGTCGGGATGAGTTGCTCCGCCGTGCGATGCTGCAACGGGATCACCTCGACCTCGTCCGCCAGGGCGGCGCCCGCCGAGACGCAGGCGAACAAAACGATGAGTCTGAGCAGCTTCATGAAATTCTCCCGAACCGTCCGGCGCCGTCCGCGTGGCGTGTCTCGGAAGTAACGCAAGCCTACCTCTCCCGGCGCACCGCCAGCGACAAATGTCCGTCGCGGCGCCCTCCCGGCCCTTGCAATTCTTGCATACGTCTTCTAGATTACTTGAAGTATGAAGATTATCGGACTGTTTCTTATAAGTTTTATACTCGCCTTTCTGGGGGGCTGTGCGAGCGTCACCCGGTCGCCTGAAGACCGAGGGACGGCCACGCCGCCGCCGCACGTGACCCCGATCTCCGCCGAGCTCGGGCGCGAGGTCGTCCTGCAGGCCATGGGCACCTTGGGCGTACGTTATGCACCCGGAGGCGACTCACCCGATTCGGGATTCGACTGCTCGGGGCTGGTCACGTATGCATTCTTCCGCGCCGCGCAGCAGGAACTGCCGCGCACCACCGCCGATCTGAGCCAAACGGGCTTGCGGATCGATCCGCGCGACCTGCGTGCAGGCGATCTGGTCTTCTTCAACACGCTGCAGCGTGCCCACTCTCACGTCGGCATCTACGTCGGCGGGCAGCGCTTCATCCACGCCCCGACCACCGGAGGGGTGGTACGGATCGACAGCATGCAAGGGGGATACGGGCTGCGGCGCTTCGACGGCGCGCGCCGAGTGGCGCTCTAGGCAGGGCGCGCGCACGTCGCCCCGTGCGCAATCGGATTTGGCTGACGGGTTTGACGGGTATCAAGCCCTGCCCGGGCGCTCCCTCGTATCATTCAAATGCGAATAGTTCTTGTAAAGGTTGATAATGCGAATGAGTCTTGTTATATTGTCTACGTGAGGCTCGTTCGCAATAGTCATTGATTTGGTGGAGGAAATCAGGATGGTTCGCAACCGTTTGCTGGGACTGGGCATGGCTCTGGTCGCCGGGCTGTTTGCTCTTTCCCAGGGCGCCCTCGCGCAAGAGAAGGTTCTGAACCTCTACACGGCGCGGCACTACCAGACCGACGAAGCGCTCTACACCGGCTTCACCAAGCAGACCGGCATCAAAGTCAATCGGATCGAGGGCGGCGAAGACGCGCTCTTCGAGCGGATCAAGGCCGAAGGAGCGAACAGTCCGGCGGACATCTTCATCACCGTCGACGTCGGCCGCATCTGGCGCGCCGACCAGGCCGGTATCTTCGCGCCGACCAAGTCGGCTTTGCTCGAGAAGCGCATCCCGGCCGCTTACCGTGACCCCATTGGGATGTGGTTCGGCTTTTCGGCACGCGCGCGGGTGCTCGCCTACTACAAGGACATGGT
>JBAVOG010000546.1:0-1907 GCA_049691875.1 Burkholderiales bacterium
CGTTCGATGTGCCCCAGCGCGTACACTCGCTCGAGCTGCTCGCCGGACAGACCCGCAAAGAACGGCGCCAGGGCGAGCACGCCCCGGAGCCCTTCCGAGCCGCCTATCACCCGCAGCGCCGGCCTCACTTTTTCCAGCCGACCAGCTCCTTGAAGCGTCCCAGCTCTTCCTCCTTCATGAAGACCGTGTGCTCCTTTCCGGGGTAGATCCGCGCACGCACCTCGTCGCGATAGTCGGACAGGCCCTTTTCGAGAAGCGGGACGAGATCGCAGTAGATCTTGGAGTGGCGCGGCACGTGCTTTTCGTACAGGTGAAAGAGGTCGGAGCCGATGATATGAACGCCGTGCGCGCGGTTCCCGGCGCCCAGGCTGATCACCGGCACGGGCAGCGTCTCGGCGAGGTACTCGCACACTTCCGATGTCGTGACCTCGCACATGATCGAGAAGCAGCCTGCATCGACCATGGCCCAGGCATCATCGATGAGTTCCTTGGCCCGCTCGGCGGTCTTGCCCTGCGCCTGGAATCCGCCCAGCTGCGGCATGCGCATCGGCGTGATGCCGATATGCCCTTGCACCGGAATGCCGGCTTTCACGATCGCTTCGATGTTCCGGGCGTGATGGCGGTTGCCCTCGCACTTCATCACTTCCGCACCACCCTGCGAGACGTATTTCGCAGCGTTGGCGACTGCCTGCTCGGACGAGAGGTGGAAGCTCATGTAGGGCATGTCCACCATGCGCAATCCGTACCGCGATCCGCGCTTGACTGCCTGCGCCATGAACATCACTTCCTCGAACGACACCGAGGTGGTGTCCTCGTGGCCGAACAGCACCATTCCTCCGGTATCCGAAACGCAAAGAATGTCGATACCGACCCGGTCGGCGACGATCGCAGTCTCGTAGTCGTAGACGGCGAGCTGCACGATGGGCTCGCCCTTCTTCATCTTGTCCATCAGCGTTGGGATGGTGACCTTCTTGCGTGCTGGGGCGGCCTGCTGACTCATCGTGATGTCCTCCGTGGATCCTGCAAGAGCGGTTCGAACCTCATTCGTCTCATAGCAAGCAAGCGCTGTGCCGAATGAAACGCAGCTTCCGCATCAGTGTATTACCCCTGCGCAGCGCCCGGGCACCCGATGCCGGCGGAGCGTCGCGTTTCAGAACGAAACCACCGGCAGTTCTTTCCGAAACACGCTCGCCCCAGGAAGCTCGTCGCGGAGGGAACACTCAGGCCTTGGCGCCGCCTTCGCGCTTCAATCCCCACTGCCGGCGCCGCATCCAGAGCGCCTTGCGGCCGATGCCGAGCATGCGGGCGAGCTCGGTGTCGCTGTGCGCTTCCTGATATCGCTCCACCACGCCACGCATGTATTCCTCGATCGAAACCGGCCGGCCGTTGATTTCGGCGGGCGGTCGAAGCTGGGGCGGCGGCACAGCCTCCGGGAGGTCCTTGCACGTCAGCGTGTCCGAGTCGGCAAGGATCACGGCGCGCTCGATCAGGTTCTCGAGCTCGCGTACGTTGCCCGGCCACGGGTAGGATTCCAGAAATTCCCTGAAATCCGGATCGATCTTGCGGAATCGCTTGCCCATGCGTCGACCGTGGTAGTCGATGAAGTGGCGGGCCAGCAGGTGAACGTCCGCGCCGCGTTCACGGAGGGGCGGAACGTGGATGCCGATCACGTTCAGACGATAGTACAGGTCCTTGCGGAACTGCCCCTGCTCCATCGCCAGCTTGATGTCCTTGTTCGTGGCCGCGATGAACCGCACGTCGACAGTGGATGTCTGCTTGCCGCCGACCGGGCGGACCTCGCGGTCCTGGAGCACCCGGAGCAGCTTCACTTGCAGCGCCAGCGCGAGCTCGGAGATCTCGTCCAGAAAGAGCGTGCCGCGGTGGGCCTCGCGGATGAGGCCCTCGGT
>JBAVOG010000547.1:0-6527 GCA_049691875.1 Burkholderiales bacterium
CCAAACCGGCTGCGAGCGCCGTCGCGCCGAAGTCGAGCGGCAGCGCCGTGCCGGTCAGGGCAAAGAGGGCGATCACGAAAAGCTGGCCGACGTGGCCGAACGCAACCGTCTGGAAGCGCCGGTCCCGATCGAGCGCGCGCGTCAGGATCCCGAGAGCGAGCATGGCCATCACGACCGAAAGATTCAGCGCCATCGCCACGGACACGGTCACGATCACCACGCCGACCGCGGAGATCGTCTGCACATCGCCGCGGGGGCCCAGGCGCGCAAGCAGCACGAGCAGCGCCTTGGCGGCCACGAGCGCGAGCAATGCGGAACCGAGCACGATGTAGAGCGGGTGCAGCGCCACGAGTCCGACGCTACCGCGCTCTGCCAGGTGCAGCCAGGCGAACAGGATTCCGAACACGACGAACGAATAGATCGAATTGAGCGCGGTGAGAAGCTGGAGCCGGCTGGTGACCTGGCCCTGCGCGCGCAGTTCCCGCGATACCGTCAGGACGACCGCCGGTGAAGTCGCCATCGCGATCGCTCCAGCGGCCGCGGCGACAAGCGGACTCGTGTCGACGAGCAGCAGGATTCCGAACACTGCACCGAACGCCAGCGCCGCCTCGAGGCCGCTCGTGACCAGCAACCAGGGATTGCGACGCAACCAGCCCGGATCGACGCGAGTGCCCAGCTCGAAGAGCACGATCCCCATGGCGACTTCGAAGAAGGGTCGCAGCTCACGCACCTCTGCGCTGGACAGCAGGCCTGTTGCCTGGGGCCCGAGCACCGCCCCGGCGATCACGTAGCCGATGATGCGCGGCAGCCGGAACACGCGATCGACCACCTCGCCAAGGAGCGTCGCGCCGAGAAGCACGACGCCGAGCCAGAAGAGATGCGGAATCTCCAGCGGCCAGCTCGGCAGAAAGAAGTACTCGCCCATGCGTTCCGCCCGAGTGTGGTTGTTCTATTTTCGCGCGATATGCGATCGAGCGATGGAAGTGGGGACTCGGCAGGCTGACGATATCGTATGCGCCCGGACCGCATGCGGAAGCGCTACGAGGGCGGTTCGCCCACCAGAATCAGGTGCACGCGATAGGGACCATGCGCACCCAGGATGATAACCTGCTCGATGTCCCCGGTGCGCGACGGCCCGGAGATGAAGTTCACCGCGCGCGGCAGCTGGCCCAGCTCGGCGCGCGCGAGATCCCACGCATCCTCCATGTGCTTGACGAGGCGCTGCGTCGGGACAATCGCGATGTGCGTCTCCGGAAGCAGGCTGACGCTCGCGGGCGTATCGGGCCCGGACACGACCATCAGCGTGCCGGTCTCTGCGATGCCCGCGAACGCACCGGTGATGCCGACCAGATCCGCACCGACGGCCGCCCGTGCGGCAAGGTCGAATCCGGCGCCGCGCCAATCGAGATGCGCCAGCTGCGGCCAGACGCAGCCCGTCAACGGCAGCCCACCCGCCGTCAGAAAGCGCGCCGCGGCCGCCGGTGCCTCCCCCAGGGTGGCGACCATGTCGGTCGTCGTCTGCATCGACTCGGCGCGGGTCCGGAAGCGCGTGACGACGTCATCCTCGACATGCGGAATCGGACCGCGCGGATGGGCCTGAATATAGGTTTCCACGTCCGCACGCTCGTCGCTCGTGGGTCCGCGCCCGCCGTGCCCCTGCGCCCGCCGGATGCGCCCGAGAATCGCCTTCCGAGCTTGATCAGACTTTCCGATACTCATGGACAAAAGCGGAAGGTGATGAACAGGAGGAAACCGGCTGGTTTCCTCAAGAGCAACATCAAGTAGGTCACGAACAGGAGGAAACCGGCTGGTTTCCTCCCGTTACCCTCCTTCCCGCTGAGCGCAGACCCTCGCAGGGCAGGGGTTGTCATCCCCTCCTTTCCAAGGAGGGGTGGCTGCGAAGCAGCCGGGGTGGTTTGTTTGGCCACCTCAATCCGCATCTCAGTCCAAGGCCTTGACCACGTCCTCGATGACTTTCTTGGCGTCACCGAACACCATCATGGTCTTGTCCATGTAGAAGAGCGGATTGTCGAGGCCCGCATAGCCGGCCGCCATGGAGCGCTTGTTGACCACCACCGTGCGCGCCTTGTGCGCTTCCAGGATCGGCATGCCGTAGATCGCGCTGCCCTTCTCCAGGGCGAGCGGGTTCACCACGTCGTTTGCGCCAAGAATGAGCGCGATGTCCGCGGTGCCGAATTCGTTGTTGATGTCCTCCATCTCGAACACCTGGTCGTAAGGCACTTCCGCCTCGGCGAGCAGCACGTTCATGTGCCCGGGCATCCGCCCCGCCACCGGGTGAATCGCGTAGCGCACCTGTACGCCCTTCTCGATCAGCTTCTGGGCCATCTCCTTCACTGCGTGCTGCGCGCGCGCGACCGCGAGACCGTAACCCGGCACGATCAGCACGCTTTCGGCGTTCCCGAGCAGAAACGCGAGGTCCTCCGCCGAACCGGACTTGACCTGCTTCTGCTCGGCCCCCGCGGCGGCGGCACCTTCCGCCGCGCCGAAGCCGCCCAGAATGACGCTGAAGAACGAGCGATTCATCGCCCGGCACATGATGTAGGAAAGGATCGCGCCCGAGGAGCCGACGAGCGATCCGGCGATGATCAGCATCGTGTTGCCGAGCGAGAAGCCGATGCCGGCCGCCGCCCAGCCCGAATAGCTGTTGAGCATCGAGATCACCACCGGCATGTCCGCGCCACCGATCGGAATGATGATCAGCACCCCGAGCAGGAACGCGATCGCCGTCATGACGATGAACGGCGTCCAGCCCTTGTCGCCCGCGAGGAAGAAGGCCACGCCGAAACCGATCATCGCGATGGCGAGGATCAGGTTGACCAGATGCTGCCCACGAAAGAGTACCGGCGCGCTGGAGAAAAGTCGGAAGTGCTTGCCCAGTCCGGCAAGCTTGCCGAATGCGATGACCGATCCGGAGAACGTGAGCGCGCCGACGAACGTCCCGATGAACAGCTCGAGCCGGTTGCCGGGAGGCATCGGCACGTGGATGTCGAACGCCGCGGGATTGTTCACCGCCGCGATCGCGATGAGCACGGCCGCCATGCCCACCAGCGAGTGCATCGCGGCCACCAGCTCGGGCATCTGGGTCATCTCGACCCGTCGTGCCACGACCGCCCCGATCGTTCCCCCGATCACGATGGCAATGACGATAAGCGTGTGGTTCTTGACGATCGCCATCGTGAATGCGATGGCGATGACCATCCCGACGATGCCGAAGAGATTTCCCCGGCGTGCGGACGCGGGACTGGACAGTCCTTTGAGCGCAAGGATGAACAGTACCGAGGCGAGAAGGTACCAGAGTGCGAGTTGATTGCCGGTCATCGACGGATCCCTCAGCCCTTCTGCGCGCTGCCCTTGGGCTCTTTCTTCTTGAACATCTGGAGCATGCGGTGCGTGACGAGAAATCCGCCGAAGGTGTTGATCGCCACCAGTCCGACCGCCACCGCACCGACGACCGACCCGAAGTCGGTCTCCTCCGGACCTGCCGCAAGAATCGCGCCGACCATGATCACCGAGCTGATGGCGTTCGTGACGCTCATCAGCGGCGTATGCAGCGCAGGCGTGACGTTCCAGATCACGTGGTAGCCAACGAAGACCGCCAGCACGAAAACGATCAGGTAGAAGACGGTCGGGTCGATGGTTCCGGTCATCTCGCGTTCCTCACTGTTTCTTGGCCACTGCGCCGTCGATGCAGACCAGCGCGCCGGCAATGATTTCGTCCTCGCGGTCGAGCTTGCGCTCCCCGGTCTTGGGATCGGCAAGCAGGCCGAGGAAGTTGAGCACGTTGCGCGCATACAGCGCGCTGGCGTCGGCTGCCAGGAGCGCCGGAAGATTGGCGAGACCGACGATCTTCACCCCGTGCTTGAGCACGATCCTGCCGGCCTCCGAACCCTCCACGTTGCCGCCCTGCTCGACTGCAAGATCGACGACCACCGAACCCGGCTTCATCCCTTTGACGGTGTCCTCCCGGATCAACCGCGGCGCGGGACGACCGGGAATGAGCGCGGTCGTGATCACGATGTCGGCGACCCGCGCCCGCTGATCGACGAGCTCCGCCTGGCGGCGCATCCAGTCCACTGGCATGGGTCGCGCATAGCCACCCACGCCCTCGGCGATCGAGCGCTCCTCGTCGGTCAGGTACGGAACGTCGAGAAATTTCGCGCCGAGCGATTCGATTTGCTCCTTCACCGCCGGGCGCACGTCCGACGCTTCGATGACCGCGCCGAGACGCTTGGCGGTCGCGATGGCCTGCAGGCCCGCCACGCCGGCGCCGAGGATCAGCACGCACGCGGCTTTCACCGTTCCCGCCGCGGTCATGAGCATCGGCATGAACCGGCCATATTCGTTCGCCGCGATGATGACCGCCTTGTAGCCCGCGATGTTCGCTTGCGACGACAGCACATCCATGGATTGTGCGCGCGTGGTCCGCGGCAGCGATTCCAGGGCGAAGCACGTGACGCCGGTTTTTGCATAGCTCTCGATGACATCGGCGTCGTAGGGATTCAGCAAGCCGACGAGGATCGCACCCTGCTTCATCTGGCCCACGACGCCCGCATCCGGCCCGCGCACCACCAGCACGATGTCGCACTGCGCGAACACTTCGGCCGCGGACCCCGCAATCGTCGCGCCGGCCGCTGCGAAATCCGCATCCAGAATGCTGGCGCCGGCGCCGGCGCCCATCTGCACGAGCACCTTGTGGTGACCGCCGGCGACCAGCTTCTTCACCGTCTCGGGCGTCGCGGCGACACGCGCCTCGCCCGCGCGAGTCTCGGCGGGAATACCGATAAGCATGCTTGTCCCCCTTGCTGTCTGCTGCGTGCGCGCCGGAAGGCAGTTTCGCTCTGGTGGCCGTTCGAATGGCCGGCGCAACGAGTGGGCCGATGATACAACAGCGCGCGCGGCCCTGGCCATTACGCGGGAAGGACGAACGCCGTCCCTAACCGGCGCCGGCACGCGATAGCGGGCTCACCAAGCGTTCCAGTCCGTCGAATCCGAATTGCACGAGGATTGCGAGTGCCGCCGCCGGTAGGGCCCCCGCAAGCATGAGAGTGGTGTCGTTCAGCGCGAGGCCCTGCACGATGCGCTCGCCGTAGCCGCCGGCGCCGATGAAGGCCGCGATCGTTGCCGTGCCGACGTTGATGATCGCGGACGTCTTCACTCCCGCCAGGATGGTCGGTGCGGCGAGCGGGAGCTCGATGAGCAGGATCCGGTCGCGCGCCGAAAGGCCGAGGGCCATCGCCGCCTGCCGCAGGCTCGCGCGGATTCCGGTGATTCCCGCGTGCGTATTGCGCACGATCGGCAGCAGCGCGTAGAGAAAGAGGGCGACCAGCGCCGGAAGGATGCCGATTGCCTCCATCAGCGCGATGAGAAAGGCAAAGAGCGCGAGCGCGGGGATCGTCTGGATCAGCCCGACCACCGCGAGGATCCCCTGCCCCGTGGCCGGGAACTTGGCTGCGACGAATCCAAGCGGGACGCCGATCATGATCGCTACGGCGAGTGATGCGAAAACGAGCACGAGGTGTTCGCGAGTCAGGCGGATGAAGCCCGGCCCCCACACGGCGGTCCACAACGTGCCGCGTCCCGCCGATGTCGATGTGGGCGTGGGTGTCGTCGAGTCCTCGAAAAACTCTCGTGCTGCTTCGGCGAAAGTTCGACCTTCCAGCTCGGCAGCGGCATTGAGCCGGATCATGCGGCTCGCGTCAATCTTCCCCTCCAGGGAGAGGAGCGCTTTCCAGGCGTCGGGAAAGCGCTCCGGCACGTCACGGCGATAAATAAGCACGGCGTCGTACTTGGGAAAGAATCCCCGGTCGTCGTCGAGCGTGCGCAGATCGAAGCGCTCGATCTTGGCGTCCGTGGAGTAGATGTCCATCACGTCGATGCGGCCCGCGCCGATCGCCTCGTAGGCGAGGCCGTGATCGAGCGCCGGCGGCGTGCGTTGCGGCAGATCGTAGGCTTTCTTGACACCAGGCCACCCGTCGGGGCGCGCGATGAACTCGGGCGCGAACCCGAGGCGCAGCTCCGGGTGGGCAGCGAGGTCCGAAATCGAGCGTACACCGAGCTTCTCCGCCTGGCCGTCCTGCATCGCGAGCGCGTAGGTGTTGTTGAACCCGAGCGGCGCGGCCACTGCGAGCCCCTGCGGCGCCAGCGCGCGATTGAGCTCCTCCAGGGTCGGATTGCCGGTGAGCTTGAGAATCTCGCGCGCGATGGTGCCGGTGTATTCGGGGTAAACGTCGATCGCCCCCGCTTCGAGCGCCGCAAACACGATGCCGGTGCCACCCAGCCCCTGCCGGTGCTCGGCACGCGTTCCGGCGCGCATCGCGGTCTGGCGGATTATCTCGCCGAGGATGTAGGACTCGGTGAATCGTTTCGAGCCGATCTTCAGCACATCGTCCTGCGCGTGGGCAGCGCCTGCGGCCGCGCACAGCAGCGCGATCAGGAGGGCGCGCAGGGTCACGCGATTTCGGTTTCGGTCATGAACTGCAGCGCTGCGAGCCGGGCATAGAGGCCGT
>JBAVOG010000548.1:0-1835 GCA_049691875.1 Burkholderiales bacterium
GTCGTACGTGGCGATGTTCCATCTGCAGGGGGCGGTGAGCCGAGTGGCCGAGGGCGGGACAGCGTTCGGGAACCGGCAGGCGTCGCACGCGATCACCCTCGACAGTGTCTGGCGGCCCGGCGATGACTTCGGCGACCGGGACACCGCATGGACAAGGGGGTTCTTCGCCGCCCTCGGCCGGTTCCGGGAAGGCGTCTACGTCAACTTCCTCGGCGGCGACGAAGACCCCGAACGGGTCCGCGAGGCGTACGGCGACTCCGTCTACGCCCGGCTGGTGGACGTGAAGACCACGTACGACCCCGACAACGTCTTCCACCACAACCAGAACATCCGCCCCGGGGTTGAGTGATGGTTCCGATGGCGCGGGCGATGTTTGATCGGTGTGGGTGGTGTTGGGTGGAGTATCGCTGAGTATCCGCTCTCGGAAACGATCATCGAAGGACCGGTTCTGGCCGATAGTGGGCATCGCGCAAGGAATGCCGCGCGGTCGAATGCCGCATAACGCTCGCGTTGAGCCGCCGCTGAGGAGCGACGCGACGAAGGCACCGCAAGCGCGCGAAGCCCGCTTGCGGCGGTCGGCTCGAACGCACGGTTAGGCGTCACTGTTGATTGAACGCTGGATGTGCTGTCGACGGACACCTACGTTGGCTCCGAATTCGGGGGCGCGGGGCCTACCGCGGCGGTCCCCGAGATTTTTATGTTCACATGCGAGCCAAGCGCCCAGAGTTCTTCCCGCAAATTAGGTCCGTCGTACTCAGAGGAGTCTGAGGGAAGTTCGTCGAGGTGCTGAGCGAGCATCTCCACTGTGATCTCAAATCTCTTCCTCGGCGGGTGAAATATCGCGCCCATAGCTCGAATCACCTCCGCACTGAAGTTGCGGTGCGGTATAGAAGCGGCGTGCTCGTTCGCGTCGATCAAGACTTGCGCCACACGCAGCGTTCCGCACTTGTCTGCGATTGACTGATTCGAGAACGAGAGCTCGTGGTCAAAGTTATGTGCGAACTCGTTGCGTATCGAGCGAATCTGGTCAAGATCGTAGTGGACGTCTTCACTGATCCCGGCCAGCGCACGTGCGACGCGGATCCGTGCAGAGAATGCCCCAAGCGGTCCGTTGGTTGAAAGTAGCTCCTCTTTGGAGTGCCGAAGCCGTCTTTCGTACAGGCTCTCGAGCCTTGCATCCAAGAGTGCGGCCCCAAGCACCGCGCAAGCTCTATCTGACTCGGCACGGAACGGACCGCTGAACGCGTTGAGGTCGAACTCCGGGATGGGCTTGCGTGACATCGTGACGCCTAACGCTCGCGCTGAGCCGCCGCCGAGGAGCGTAGCGACGAGGGCACCGCAAGCGCGCGAAGCCCGCTTGCGGCGGTCGGCTCGAGCGCATGGTTGGGCGGCATGATGGTTACGGGTGTGATGACTACGAATGGGATCGCAAACTATCGAAGGCGGTCTTGCACGAGCTCTACGAGAGCCGCCAATTCCGACACCATCGGCTCGACGGTCGGCGTCACGATTCCGTGAACCTCGGTCGAGTAACGAAGGTAATACGGTGAATTATGCAAATTGCTCAGGCGATCGACCCACGCAGGCGGCGCCTTCTGAATCCGAAGACCTTCAGCGCTCGCGAGTCCCCACAGCGCGATTAGGTTATGACGAATGGCTCGGTCCTTAAGCCTCGCGTCGGACCCGCCCCGCGACAAGTACGCCTTGAGCAAACACTCAAGAACGCGTGAGCAAAGAAACGCGAGCGCAGGAACGGGGACAGGGGACGCAGAAGCGAGGATCTTCACGCCGGGCATAAAGCTCTGGGCAGCGCCGAGATACGTGTGAGGCGGCCC
>JBAVOG010000549.1:0-2123 GCA_049691875.1 Burkholderiales bacterium
GTGTGGCACGCTCTCGCTGCGCCGACCGACGCGCCGCCGCCGTCGGCGCGTGCCGCGCAGGTCGCGGAACTGATTGCAACGGACGGCGCATCCTTCTTCGCCGAGATCGTGGAAGGGACCGGGCTGCTGCGCACCGAGGTCGAGGAGGCGCTCGCCGAGCTCGTCGCGCGCGGCGTGGTCAACTGCGACAGCTTCGGTGGATTGCGGGCGTTGCTGGTGCCCAGCGACCGGCGGAAGCCACTCGCCGGGCACAAGCGACGCCGGCGCACGGCGCTCTTCGGAATCGAGGATGCGGGCCGCTGGGCACTCGTCAGGCGAAAGACCTCCTCCCCTCCTGGACAGGAGGGGTGGCGCGCGCAGCGCGACGGGGTGGTTGATGGCACTCACGTCGAGCACATCGCACGCACGCTGCTCAAGCGGTACGGGGTCGTCTTCTGGCGGCTGCTTGCGCGCGAGGCCGAATGGCTGCCGCCGTGGCGCGAGCTGCTGCGTGTCTACCGTCGCCTGGAGGCGCGGGGCGAGATTCGCGGCGGACGTTTCGTGGCGGGTGTGACGGGCGAGCAGTACGCGCTGCCCGAAGTGGTTGGCATGCTGCGCGGGGTGCGCCGGGAGGAGCACACGGGCACGCTCGTGTCGCTCTCCGGCGCCGATCCGCTCAACCTCGTCGGAGTCGTCACGCTGGGGGGGCGATTGCCGGCGCTCACCGGCAATCGCACGCTCTACCGCGACGGCGTCCCGATCGCCCTGCTGGCAGCGGGCGAGGTGCGCTTCCTCGAGCCGCTTGCCCCGAATGAGGAGTGGAGCGCGCGCAACGCGCTGTTGCGCCGGCAGGTGCCGGCGGTTCTGCAATTCCTCGCGTGAAGGCCGCCCCGGGGCAGACTGAATTCGCATCGACGCATGCGGCGGCGATCTTGACAGGCGGCCACGCCGCGCTCATGTTCTGGTCGCCGGAGCACAAGGGTGACGCAGATTTCCGACTCCGGGCGCCGCTCAAAGGAGGACTTCGAACGGACCGTGCCGCAATCGCCCGCCGGGCGTGCGGGGACCGATTCGCCGGGTTCGATTTCAATCGTTTTCGATCTGGATCGTGGAGGCATTGATGCAATCCCTTCTGCGTACTCTGTTCGTTCTGGCCATCCTGTGTCTTGGACTGCTGCCGGCCGCACACGCCGACGTGAAATTGAGCAACGGCACGATGCTCCCGGACAAGCCGTATTTCATCGTGACGTACATCGAAGCGGACCCTGTATCCGCCGCGACGGTCGCCGGTCTGCTCAAGCAGCAATCCGCCGCAAGCAGGAAGGATCCCGGAAATCTGCGCGCCGAAACCCTCCAGCGAATCGGCCAGCCGAACCATTTCGTCCTGCTCGAAGCCTGGGCGGACGGCGACGCGCGGCAGGCCCATGCGAAGGCCGCGCACACGGTCAAGTTCCGCGATGCGCTCCAGCCGTATCTCTACAACCCGTACGACGAACGGCCGCACGTGGGGCTCGTCGCCGTCGACCCCGGAAAGATCACCAACGGGACAGGTGACACCGTGTACGTCGTGACCCACGCCGACATCATCCCGCCCGAGCAGTTCGCGCCCTGCAAGCGACAGGTCAGGGAGACCGGGCCGTGTGGCAACGACCTCGTCATCGGCCTGGTCAATGCAAGTCGCAAGCATGCGGGAAACGTGCGCTTCGATGCGCTGACGCAGTCCAACCGGCCCAATCACATGACGGTCGTCGAGATGTGGGACACGGCCCAGCATCAGCAAGCGCACCAGGTGACCGTCGACGTCAAGAATTTTCGTGACTCGCTCTCGGGGATCGTCCCCGGCAGCGGCGTGGCCCCCGACCCGCTGTTCGTCCTGAATCCGCTGACGGGCAGCCTCTACGACGAGCGCCTGTACAAGTCGATCGACTGATCCGGAAAGGGGGTAGTCCAGGTCGCCCCGTGCGGCGGTGTTGCCGCCGCCGCGCACGGGGTATGCTTGCACCCGATGAACAGAACCCTGCGGTGGCTGGTTCCGCTGATCATTCTGGCCGTGGTGGCGGCCGCGCTGTATTTCTGGTTGCGGACCGGCCATCAAGCCCCGCAGCCGGCACCCATCGAGCCGCCGCGCGCGGCAGCGCCGGCGC
>JBAVOG010000550.1:0-2650 GCA_049691875.1 Burkholderiales bacterium
GTGCGCGCAACGGGCGGGCGGACGCAGAAGGCGTCGCTCGTCACCGCCGGCGTGGCGGCGGCAACCATGCTGTTGCTCGCGCCGTTGCTCGGCTTGCTGCCTCACGCCACGCTCGCGGCGATTGTCATCGTCTACTCGATCGGGCTGATCCAGCCGGTGGAGTTCCTTGCCATACGCAAGGTGCGCAGGATGGAGTTTCGGTGGGCGATCGTCGCTGCACTCGGTGTGCTCCTGTTCGGCACGCTCGAGGGCATCGTGGTGGCGATCATCACGTCGCTGATCGGCCTGTCCACCCAGACTGCCCACCCACGCGTTTCGGTCATCGGCCGCAAGCGCGGGGCCGACGTGCTGCGTCCGCTGTCGCCCGAGCACCCCGACGACGAGACCTTCGATGGGCTGTTGATCGTGCGACCGGAGGGGCGCCTGTTCTTCGTCAATGCGCAGAATGTGGGGGAGCAGATCAATGCGCTGATCACGCAGTACAAGCCCCGCGTCTTGGCGTTGGACATGAGCCGGGTACCGGATATCGAATACTCGGCATTGCAGGCGCTCATGGAGGGCGAGGAACGCGCGACCGAACGCGGTGTCGTCGTATGGCTGGTGGGGCTCAATCCCGGCGCGCTCGAGGTCGTTCGCCATGCCGGCCTGGACAAGCGACTGGGCCGCGAGCGGATGCTGTTCAACGCACGCGCGGCGATCGAGCGCTACCAGGCTCAGCAGGCGGTCGCAGATGGCCCGGCGCGGC
Organism: Burkholderiales bacterium; assembly: GCA_049691875.1. Lineage (GTDB taxonomy): Bacteria > Pseudomonadota > Gammaproteobacteria > Burkholderiales > SG8-39 > JAABRB01. The sequence continues at coordinate 746 of JBAVOG010000550.1, forward strand.
CCGCCGCGTCTTGATCGGGACGCTTGGCGCACGGGCCGTGGTTGATCTGGGGCAAGATCTCAAACTGGGGACAGGGCAATGTCATCCGCACAGCCGTCAGGGAGTCGAACAATGACTGAAGCCCGCTGCCTAGCGGTGCTTGCGCTGGCCGCGCTGCTCGGCGTGGCCGGGTGCGCGACCACGCATCCGATGATGCCGACGCCGGTGTTGTACACCGGGCCACAGGCGAAGCCGTTGTTCACCAAGGCACCCGCCGAGGTCCGGACACCGCCGCTGGATCTGCTGTACATCACCGACCGCGCGCCCGCGACGAGTCCCGACGAGCCTGAGCCGTACACGTCGGAACGGTCACGCTCGATGGCCTTCGGATCGACGACGATCCTGTTCGGCGAAGGCATGACGTGGGACGTGCTGGTGAAGCAGAGCGTGCTCGTCGAGCGCACTACTCCCACGGACCTCAAGCTCGGTCCGACGAAGGAACTCGGGCGCTACCCGCGCATTCCCTACGCGGTTGCCGTGACGCCCGAGGGGCTGACGCGCGCTCCCGCTGTTGTCGATGCGCACGAAGCGGCTAACCGGGCGCTGCAGGCCGAGATCGCGCGTCGCCTGGCCCTGAGCCCGCGCAAGGAGATCGTGCTGTACATCCACGGCGTCAGCAATACGTTCAGCGAAGCGGCCTTCACGATGGGCGAGATGTGCCACTTCCTGGGCCGCGAGTTCGTTTGCGCGATCTTCACCTGGCCCGCGGGCGGAAAGCACGGAATCCTGTTCGGCTACGAAGAAGACTACGAATCGAGCGCATTTGCGGTCGAGCACTTGCGGAAGGCGATCCGCACCATCGCGGACACGCCGGGCCTCGAGAGACTTCATATCCTGGCCCACAGCCGCGGGACCGACGTGCTCGCCACCGCGCTGTCCGAGCTTTCCTTCGAGTCCTACATGCAGCGGACCACGCTGCCCAAGCGCTTCAAGCTCGGCAACGTCGTGCTGCTGGCACCGGATCTGGACGTCGAGGTGGCGCCGGAGAAGATCTTGGCGATAATCTCCGATCCGGACGTGCCCTACGGCGCGACGCCGGACCCGCATGCGGTGTTTCGGGCCTTGCGCCCGTTCCACCTCACCATTTACGTTTCGCCCGACGACAAGGCCCTCGCCACGTCGGGCTGGTTATTCGGTAGCCTTGCCCGGCTGGGACGCGTCGATACGTCGATACTGACCCCGGAGCAGGTCGCGCTGGCGGCCCGGTTGGGCTTCCTCGACGTGGTTCAGGTTCCCGGTACGACCGACCTGTTCGGACACGGCTACTTCGTCTCGAACCCGAGGGCTAGCGCCGATCTCATCGCGATGATGCGATACGGCCTGAAGCCCAACGAACCGGGCCGGCCGCTGGTAGAAGTGGAAAAGCCGTTCTGGCGAATCCCCGTACGTCAGGACACGAACGCCACGAAGTGATAGGCGCCATGCGCGACCGCGGCGTGGACCAGAACGTTTCCGAGGCTGCGGAACATTCCATTGCGGTCCTCGTTTTCCCGGGGGTGGTCAAGCCCGGCCGCGGGGTCGGCGGCCAGTTCGGTGAGGGCGTTCTGTACCGTGGCGGTAAGGCGGTTGTGCACTACAACACGGCGTGTGCCTCGATCGGACTTCAGACGGGCGCGCAGAAGTACGGCTACGCGTTCATCTGCGACCAGAAGGTTGCCATGGCGCCGGATACCGCGAACCAGGTCGCGACGACGAAGAAAGCGAGCAGTGTTCTGTGACACCTGCGCATTCGGGCTACCGCACGAGAGTCGGTGCGTGCGCCCGGTCAGCCTGCATGCGGCCTCTGCGCGCCGGCGCGGCGGCGCCACAGGATGTAGGGAAGGATGGCGAACACTGAGACAACGAGGTAGGCCAGCACGGCCGCAC
>JBAVOG010000551.1:0-2326 GCA_049691875.1 Burkholderiales bacterium
ATCACATCCTGAGCGGGCGCCTGCGCGAGCGGTTGCGCGAGCTTGGGCTCGAGCCGCTCGAGGCGCGCCAGGCGCCGCCGAACGATGGTGGCCTCGCACTCGGGCAGGCCTGGATCGCCATGCAAAGCCGGGGAGGAAACTGACCATGTGTCTCGCGATTCCAGCGCGCGTGATCGAGCTGCTTCCAGGCGAAATGGCGCGAGTCGAGGTCGGCGGCGTGCGCAGGGACTGCTCACTCGCCCTGGTGGACGGCATCGCGGTCGGGGACTTCGTCGTGCTGCATGTCGGCTACGCCATCCAGCGCCTGGATCAGAGCGAGGCCGAGCGCACTCTCGCGCTTTTTGCCGAAGCGGGGCGCTTTGCATGAGGTACATCGACGAGTTTCGCGACGGGGCCACGGCGCGCGCGCTCGCAGGCGCCATCGCGCGCGAAGCCGATGCGGGCCGCCGCTATCACATCATGGAGTTCTGCGGCGGGCACACCCACGCCATCTCGCGTTACGGCATCGCGGACCTGCTGCCACCGAACATCCGGCTGATTCACGGTCCGGGCTGCCCGGTCTGCGTGCTGCCGATCGGGCGCATCGACTCGGCCATATCGTTGGCTCTCGCGCGCGGCGTAATCCTCTGCACCTACGGCGACACGATGCGCGTGCCGGCATCGGACCAGCTTTCGCTGCTGAAAGCGAAGGCGCGCGGTGCCGACATCCGGATGATCTACGCCGCGAGCGACTGCCTGAGAATCGCCGCGGAACATCCCGACCGCGAGGTCGTCTTCTTCGCGATCGGCTTCGAGACGACGACGCCGCCCACCGCCGTCGTCATCCGCGAAGCGGCGCGGACCGGGACGGGGAACTTCTCGGTCTTCTGCAACCACGTGCTGACCCCCGCGGCGATCAGTCATGTCCTCGAGTCGCCGGAGGTGCGCGGCCTGGGCACGGTGCCGCTGGACGCCTTCATCGGCCCGGCGCACGTGTCGACGGTGATCGGCAGCCAGCCCTACGAGCACTTCGCCGAGGAGTACGAAAAGCCGGTGGTGATCGCCGGATTCGAGCCGCTCGACGTGCTGCAGGCGATTCGCATGATCGTGCGCCAGCTGAACGAGGGGCGCGCGGAGGTCGAGAACGAATTCACGCGCGCGGTGACGCGCGAGGGCAACGCGAAGGCGAAACGGCTGGTCGCCGAGATCTTCGAGCTGCGCCGGACCTTCGAGTGGCGAGGGCTGGGCGAGGTGCCTTACAGCGCGCTCGCGATCAAGGAGCGGTACCGGCGTTTCGACGCGGAGGCGCGCTTCGACATCGGCTACCGGTCGGTGCCGGACAACAAGGCGTGCGAATGCGGGGCGATTCTGCGCGGCGTGAAGCGGCCGCAGGACTGCAAGCTTTTCGCCACGGCGTGCTCGCCCGAGAATCCGCTGGGCTCGTGCATGGTGTCGAGCGAAGGCGCCTGCGCCGCTCACTACACGTACGGTCGGTTCCGCACCGCCGAGGCGGCATGAGGGAGTGCGCGTGAGGACTTCGAGGAAGCGCTACGTGAAGCCGATCGACTTCAAGCGGGGTCGGGTCGACATGACACACGGCGGGGGCGGTCGCGCCACTGCGCAACTCGTCGAGGAGTTGTTCCAGGCGGTCTTCGACAACGCCTGGCTGGCGAGCGCCAACGACGCGGCGTGCTTCGCGGTCCCCGAGGGGCGCATGGTGATGGCGACCGACAGCCACGTCGTGTCGCCGCTCTTCTTTCCGGGCGGGGACATCGGCTGCCTCGCGGTGCACGGAACGATCAACGATGTGGCGATGATGGGGGCACGGCCGCTCTATCTCGCCGCCGGCTTCATTCTCGAGGAAGGCCTTCCGCTCGCCGACCTCCGGCGCATCGTCGAGTCCATGGGGCACGCAGCGCAGGAAGCCGGCGTCGCGATCGTCGCGGGCGATACGAAAGTGGTGGAGCAGGGGAGCGGCGACGGCGTGTTCATCACGACGACCGGCGTCGGCATCGTCCCGCCCGGCGTCAACCCTTCGGGAGATCGCGCGCAGCCCGGTGACCGGATCATCGTCTCGGGCACGATCGGCGACCACGGCGTGGCGATCATGTCCCAGCGCGAGAACCTGGGATTCGCCACGGCGATCGAATCGGACACTGCCGCGCTGCATGGGCTGGTCGACGCGATACTCGCCGTCGTGCCGGATGTGCACTGCCTTCGCGACCCGACCCGCGGTGGACTCGCCACCACGCTCAATGAGCTGGCGGACCAGTCGGGTGTGGGGATGCTCGTCGAGGAAGCAGCGATACCTGTCCGCCAGGAAGTGGCCGCCGCATGCGAGCTGCAC
>JBAVOG010000552.1:0-2566 GCA_049691875.1 Burkholderiales bacterium
CACCTGAACGTGGTCCGCCAGCCACTGCTTGCGCGCGGCGAGCGGCGCGGTGCCTGCCGCCAGGAACGTCCCGATCGTGTCGCCCGCTGCCAGGCGCACCAGCACGTCCGGTTCCCGTCCCGATGCAATGACCGTGTGCGCCCCGCTGCGCGCCGCACGCTTCGCCGCGAGAACCTTGGTGAGCATGCCTCCACGTGCAATCAGGCTGCCGGCACCGCCCGCCTGCATTTCCAGCGCGGGATCGCCCGCACGGCCCTCGCGCACGAGCGTCGCCGCTGGATCCCGGCGCGGGTCCGCGGTGTGCAGACCTTGCTGGTCGGTGAGGATGAACAGGCAATCCGCCTCGATCAGATTGGTGACCAGCGCGGCGAGGGTATCGTTGTCGCCGAATCTGATCTCGTCGGTCACCACGGTGTCGTTCTCGTTCACGACCGGAACCACGCCGAGCCCGATCAACGTGCGCAACGTGGAGCGGGCGTTCAGATAGCGTTGTCGGTCGGCAAGATCGGCGTGCGTCAGCAGTACTTGTGCCGTGCGCATTCCGTGCTCTCGAAAGCAGCTTTCGTAGACCTGTATCAGCCCCATCTGGCCGACCGCGGCAGCGGCCTGGAGGTCGTGCATCATGTGCGGCCGTTTGCGCCAGCCCAGACGCTGCATCCCCTCGGCAATCGCTCCGCTCGACACGAGCACCACCTCCTTGCTGGCGGCGCGCAGCACGGATACCTGTGCCGCCCATCGGGCAATGGCCTCGCGGTCGAGCCCGGCACCCTCGTTGGTGACCAGGGTCGAGCCGACCTTCACGACGATCAGACGCGCGTCGCGCATCCGCGGGTTCATGGCTTTCCCTCCAGGAACGCCATGATCTTAAAGCACAGCTCGCGGCATCCCGCGCCGGTCGCGGCGGAAATCAGGAAGATGGGCCGCTTCCAGCGCAGTCGGCGAGCGAATTCGCCGACGACGCGTTCCCGATCCTCGGAAGCGAGCAGGTCCGATTTGTTCAGGACCAGCCAGCGCGGTTTGCGATGAAGTGCCGGGTCGTAACGCTTGAGCTCGGACGCGATCGCGCGCGCCTGGCTGACCGGATCGATGTCGGCATCGTACGGCGCGATGTCGACGATATGCAGGAGCAGCCGGGTGCGGGCGAGATGGCGCAGGAACTGGTGTCCGAGGCCGGCGCCTTCGGCAGCGCCCTCGACCAGTCCGGGAATGTCGGCAACGACGAAACTCCGGGCGACGTCGACTCGCACCACGCCCAGGCCCGGATTGAGGGTGGTGAACGGATAATCTGCGACCTTCGGCCGGGCGCTCGATATCGCACGAATGAAAGTCGACTTGCCTGCGTTCGGCATGCCGAGCAGCCCGACATCGGCGAGCACCCTGAGCTCCAGGTAGAGATCGCGGCTGTCACCGGACGCCCCAGGGGTCGTGTGGCGGGGTGCCCGATTGGTGCTGGACTTGAAGTTGACGTTCCCCAGACCGCCCTGGCCGCCACGCGCGAGCAGCGCGACCTGCTCATGGCTCGTCAGATCGGCAATGACCTCCCCCGAGGCACGGTCACGGACGATGGTCCCGACCGGGACCCGCAGCCAGACGTCCTCGGCGCTGCGCCCCGTGCACTGCTTTCCCTGGCCTCCGCGCCCATTCTCGGCCCGGAAGATCCGCTTGTAGCGGTAGTCAATCAGCGTGTTGATGTTACGGTCGGCGCGCGCATAGATGCTGCCGCCGCGACCGCCGTCGCCCCCGTCCGGACCGCCGCGGGGAATGTACTTTTCGCGGCGAAACGAGGCAGCGCCATCGCCGCCCTTGCCGGCGTGGACCTCGATGCGCGCTTCATCAAAGAACTTCATATAAACAAAAAGGGCCCTATCGTGGCGACAGGGCCCTCGATTGTCGAAGCAACGGTCAGCCGGGGATGATGCTCACCGTGTGCTTCTGATCCGGACCCTTGCGGCTGAACTGCACCGTGCCGGGCACCTTGGCGAAGAGAGTGTGATCCCGGCCGATTCCGACGTTCTCACCCGGATGCATGCGTGTTCCGCGCTGCCGTACCAGGATGTTGCCCGCGATTACCGCCTGGCCGCCGTATCGTTTCACACCGAGGCGCTTGGACTGGGAGTCGCGGCCGTTGCGCGAGCTGCCGCCTGCTTTCTTGTGTGCCATCTGCGCGCTTCCTTATCCGGAAATACCGGTAATCTCGATTTCGGTATAGGGCTGGCGATGCCCCTGGGACTTCTTGTAGTGCTTGCGGCGTCGCATCTTGAAGATCGTCACCTTGTCGCCCAATCCATGCTGGAGGACGGTCGCCTTGACCGCGGCGCCGGCCACGAGCGGCGCCCCGACCTTCACCGACTCGCCTTCACCCAGGGCAAGCACTTGCGCGAGCGTGACTTCCGCGCCGACCTCGGCCGCAAGTTTCTCGACCTTGAGCTTGTCACCGGCCGACACGCGATACTGCTTGCCGCCGGTTTTGATCACCGCATACATTCGGATACTCCCAACATTTCCCGACAAACTCTCTTCCCGACAAACTCTCTCGGCCCCTGCAGACCTGCTATCGACTGCTCGC
>JBAVOG010000553.1:0-2925 GCA_049691875.1 Burkholderiales bacterium
GCCCCGGCGAGCGAGCCGAGCTCGCGCCGGATACGATAAATATAGAGATCGATCGCGAGCCTCGCCCGGGGGTCGTCGCTTGCCTGCAACGTCCGCATGTCGCTCGAAATTCCGGACACGCCCAGCAGCCCGGACTGGCTGTAGATCAGCTTCTCGATCGCGCGCGCGTCCATCCCACGCTGATCCATCAGGTACAGGATGACGCCGGGATCGAGCGCACCGGTCCGTGTGCCCATCGGCAGGCCGTCGACCGCGGTGAACCCCATCGTGCTCGCGACGCTCTTGCCGCCCGCGAGCGCGCACATGCTCGCGCCGTTTCCGAGGTGCAGCACGACCGTCTTTCCGTCCGCGGCGCGCGGATCGTGCTGCGGGAGCACCGAGGCAATGTACTCGTAGGAGAGGCCGTGGAAGCCGTAGCGCCGGACGCCGGCGTCGTGCAGCTGCGCCGGAATCGCGAAGCGCTGCGCGATCTCGGGGTTCGTCCGGTGAAACGAGGTGTCGAAGCAGGCGACCTGCGCTAGTCCCGGCTGGCGCTCGAGAAGCAGCCGGATCGGCGTCAGGTTGTGCGGCTGGTGCAGGGGCGCGAGCGGCACGAACTTCTCGAGCTCGGCGACCACCCGGGCATCGACGCGCACCGGCTGCGTGTACTCGAGGCCGCCATGCACAACGCGGTGACCCACGCCGACCAGCTTGTGCTCGGCTAGCTCGCCGCGGATGAAGCCCGCGAGGTGGTCGATGGCCCCGGCATGACCGAGCTTGGCGCCTTCGCCCCAGGACTTCTCGCTCACGACCGCGCCCGCGGCATCCTTCGCGACGAAGCGCGGAGCGGTGTAGAGCCCCTCGATCTGGCCGCGCAGCGATGGCGCAAGCGACCCGGCGCGCTCAACGAACAGCGAGAACTTGATGCTGGAGGACCCGGCGTTGAGGACGAGGATCGCGTCAGCCACTGCCGCTAGCTCACGATCTTCTCGGCGTGCTCGCGGCGCGCCTTCGCCACCAGCACCGCCACCGCGCAGGAAGCAAGCCGCGTCAGCACCGAATCCGCCCGGCTCGTCAGGATGATCGGCACCTTGGCGCCGAGCACGATGCCCGCGGCATCCGCGCCGGCGAGGAACGTCAGGCTCTTGGCGAGCATGTTCCCGGCCTCGAGGTTGGGCACCACCAGGACGTTCGCCCGGCCGGCAACGGGGGAGTCGATCTTCTTGATCTGCGCCGCAGCCAGGTTGATCGCATTGTCGAGCGCAAGCGGGCCGTCGAGGATGGCGCCCGTGATCTGTCCGCGGTCGGCCATCTTGCAGAGGGCCGCGGCCTCGATGGTCGAGGGCACTTTCGGATTTACTGTTTCCATCGCGGAAAGGATCGCGACCCGCACCTCCTGGGCACCGAGGGCATGCGCGAGGTCGATCGCGTTCTGCACGATGTCGACCTTCTCCTCGAGCGTCGGCGCGATGTTCACGGCCGCATCGGTGACGATGAGTGGCGTGTCGTGGTTCGGCACGTCCATCACGAAGCAGTGGCTGACGCGTCGCGCGGTGCGCAGCCCCGTCTCGCGCCTGACGACCGCGCCCATCAGCTCGTCGGTGTGCAAGCTGCCCTTCATGAGCGCCTCGGCCCGGCCGAGCCGCACCAGCTCCACCGCCTTCGCGGCCGACTCGTGGCTGTGTGCCGCGTCGACGATCTCGAGCCCTGAAATATCGAGGTCAGACTGGGCCGCCGTCGCCTTGATGCGATCGACCGGACCGACCAGGATCGGGGCGATGAGGCCTTGCTTTGCCGCGTCGAGTGCGCCTTCCAGCGAGCTTCGATCGCACGGATGTGCGACTGCCGTCGGCGTGGGTGTGAGGCCCTTGCAGCGCAAGATCAGCTGATCGTACTTTTCGTGTTTGCGTTCCATGCGCCGCTCCTCTAGCGTGCCGCGGCGATCCGCGGCATCGCGGCACCGAGCACTTGACGGATCCGGGCGACCATCGCGACCTGCTCCGGCGTTGCCCGATCGGCGTGCACACGCGGGTCTGTCGTCAGGCGCTCCAGGACCTGCAGGAACCGCTCGCGATCCGACGGATCGGCGAGCAGCCGCGGCAACGTCTCGAGCGCACGCTCCGACTCGAAGCGGACGATCGCGTCCTGCTCGCCGCGGATCCGTTTCCATTCGTGGAGCGGAAGATCGGGCAGCAGATCCGCGTACTCCTTCACCAGTTCGGCCTTGAGTTCGAGGCGCGCCAGCGGCACCGGCATGCCGCGGCGTGCAAGCAGTTCGCCCGCCCGGGCGAGCGCTTCCGGGTAGCCCCCCTCGCCGATCGCGGCAAGCGCCGCCTTGACGAACGGCAGCTCGCGCGGATCAATCGGGGCCTCGGCCCCTCGCTCGCCACGGTCGGCGACGTAGAGCGCGAACAGGTTGCCGTAAGTCTGGAAGAAGAGCGCCTCGCTCGTGGCGTCGCGCAAATCACGGTAATAGTCGAGCGTGGCGGCGACGACTTCGCTGTGCGCCGCTTCCGTCTTGCGCAGCCGGTCGTCCGGCCCGACGGCCTGGCGCTGGGCTTTGACTGCCTGCGCAAGCGGCCCGAGCCACCAGAGCATCGGATTCCGGTCGGACACCGACCACTTCTCGAAGCGGAGCGGATGAAATTCGCGGCCGAGTTTCGCGGTGAAGTCGTTCGCCGTCGCCTGGACGAGCGGCCGGGCGAAAATCTCGTAGGCACGCTGGTTGAACTCGGAAATCGTTTCCACGGCCTCGAACGGACCCTCGTCGGCGCGTTTGAAGCGGTTGAGCCGCTCGGTCACTTCCTCCAGCCGGCGCTCCTCGAACTCGACGTCGTACTCGACTTCGCCGCTCTGGCCCCGGTGCTCGATGATTCGCATCGCGTACAGACCCGGCGTCAGCGCCTCGATCGACTTGAGCACCGAGACGATCTGCCGGTGCTCGCG
>JBAVOG010000554.1:0-1602 GCA_049691875.1 Burkholderiales bacterium
CTCGGAGGGCAGCACGAACGCACGGCCGTCGCGCGCCGCGCCGAGGGTCATTGCCAGCGCCCCGCGCACCGGACGCAGCTCGCCGGAAAGCGAGAGCTCGCCGGCGAATTCGTAACGCTCGAGCGACTCGGCGGGAACTTGCCGCGAAGCGGCGAGAATGCCGAGCGCGATCGGCAGATCGAAGCGCCCGCTCTCCTTGGGCAGTTCCGCCGGGGCGAGATTCACAGTGATGCGTCGCGCGGGAAACTGAAAATTGCAGTTGACCAGCGCTGCGCGCACCCGCTCGCGGCTCTCTTTCACCTCGGTGTCGGGCAGTCCGACGATCGTGAAGCTCGGCAATCCGTTGCCGAGATGCACTTCGACGGTCACGAGGGGCGCCGCGAGCCCGGCGAGGGCTCGGCTGTGTACAACCGCCAGGGACATATCGGGCGCGGCCGCGAGTGAATCGTGAAGGGGTACTAGGAGAACGCGCCTAGGCCCGGTCGCGATGACCGGGTCCCCGCCCATTAGGGAAGCCGTGCAGAAGTCCGTCATTCCCGCGCACGCGGGAATCCAGACTGAGCCCATTCAAAGGCTTGCTGGATCCCCGCTTACGCGAGGATGACCTTCCTCAGCCGTCAGATCGCAGCCGCTGCTCGAGCTCGGCGACGCGCGCCTCGAGCGCGGCGAGCTTCTCGCGCGTGCGCGCGAGCACCTTGGCCTGCACGTCGAATTCCTCGCGGGTGGCGAGCTCGAGCCGCTCGAAGGCCGCGGCGACGACGGCTTTCACGTTGCGCTCGACATCCCGCGCGGGGCTCGCCGCGAGGAGCTCGCTCAACCGGGCGTTGACCTCTTCGATGAGTCGGGCGGGCTCCATGGCGGGGGGAATTCCGGCTGATTCGGCATGCACAGCCGAGTCTAGCACGCCGTATTACAGCGTCATTTCCGGCGCGATATTGGCGCACCACATGCGTGCATTGGCGTGCAGTCGCGCACTTATTCGGGGCATTGCGCGAGGGAAAATAGGTTGCGAAGTCACAAGTCATTGATATTAAGCGGTCATTTTTCTGGCACGGGCCGTGCAGAGGGAACGCGGCGTTTTGCACATATTTCGTACTCACTCGGAGGGAGAACCATGAAAAAGTTCCTGCTTGCCTCGACCGCCGCCGGACTGCTCGCATTGCCGGCCGCGCCCGCGTTCGCCCAGGCGGAGTCGCCTCTATCGTGGAGTGCCAACGTCGGATTGTTCAGCGACTATCTGTTCCGCGGCGTCTCCCAGACCAACGGCGACCCTGCGGTCCAGGGCGGATTCGACCTCGGCTATGCAGCCGGGCCGGTCAAACTTTACGCCGGCACGTGGGCCTCGAACGTCAGCTGGCTTTCGGATTCCGGCGCCTACACCAGCTCGAGCATGGAGTGGGATTTCTACGGCGGCGTCAGCGGCAACTTCGGCAAGAGCGACTTCGCGTACGACGTCGGCCTCATCTACTACTACTACCCGGGCACCAAGGGTCTGGGCGCCGTTTCCGCCAACACGACCGAGCTCTATGGCGCGCTGTCGTGGAAGTGGCTCTCGGCGAAGTACAGCTACTCGCTCGGCGACTACTTCGGCATTCGGGACGC
>JBAVOG010000555.1:0-3900 GCA_049691875.1 Burkholderiales bacterium
GCCGACGTGCGTCTGCCAACGCATCGATCCGATTTTGTGCCGGCCGACGCCGCACTATGGCAGCGCATCGTGAAACTTCTCGAAGCCGCAGACGCGCGACCACCCACCGTTGCCGAAGTGGCCGAAGGGCTCCGCGCCCCGCCAAAATCCGTGCAAGGCCTGCTCGACCGGGCCGCGCGCCGCAGCCTTGCGGTGCGCGTATCCCAGAAACGATTCTTCCTGCCGCGCACGGTCGCACGGCTGGCGGGAACTGCCGAGGCGCTTGCGCAAGCACACGACCAGGGCCGCATCACGGCGGCCGCGTTTCGCGACGCGAGCGGGCTCGGACGCAATCTCTCGATCGAGGTACTCGAGTTCTTCGATCGCGTGCGCTTCACGCGGCGCGTCGGTGATGCGCGGATCGTGCTCAGACCCGCATCCGAGGCATTCTCCGGGGGCGAAGCGCCACCGGGTTAGAATTCGCGCTCACCGGAAGGGAATCGACCCCGGGGGGGCGCCCGGACTTCAAACCCGGAGAGGGGCGTCAGACGTCCCTGGTGGGTTCGACTCCCACTCTCTTCCGCCACGCATACGCAAGCACTGCTGCAGGGATCAAGGGATCAATGGGGTCAGACTCGATTGATATGAACTGACTAAACGCGTTTTTTCAATGGAGTCTGACCCCATTGATGAAACGCGTTTTTTCAATGGAGTCTGACCCCATTGATGACCTGACCCCATTGATGACCCCATTGAATTGAAGAACGCGTCGTGCGGACTATTTCTTCTGCTGCGCCTGCGCGTCGAGGAAGTTGGCCATCCGCACCACCTCCGACGCCTCGATCCGGCCGAGTGGGCCCGAGCTGTAGCTCGCGAGAAGAATTTTTCCATCCGCACCGAGAATGAACTCGGAGGGCTGGACGATGCCGCGACGGTCTTCCCACCACGAACCGAGCTGATCAGCCTGCGCGCGCGTGACTCCGTAGCCGACCGGGAAGCTCAACCCTGCCGCCACTTCCTTCGCCTTGTCGATCGGATCGACGCTTGCCGCGACGACCTTGACGCCCGCACCTGCAAGCTGCGCCTTCCAGAACTCGAAGCCGGCCAACTGCCGGCGGCAGTACGGTCACCAGTGACCGCGATAGAAGAGCACGACCTTGTATTTCGATTCGATCCCGCCCGGGAGATCCAGCTTTCCCCCATCGACCAGATTGAGGGTCATGCTCGGGAACATGTCGCCCGTATTCAGCTTTTCCGCCATTCCGGATTTCCTTCTGTGTTGCTGTCCCCGAATCTCTTGCTGCCGGTTCGGTCGAACGGCGAATCTACACCCCCCGGGTCCCTGGGACAACCCATTATATTCATCCCGGATTACGGTGCTGCGCGCGATGTGCGGTCGGCGGGCGCGCGTGGCATCATGAGCGCTCGCTTTCCACGAGCGATGTGCCGCAATGGCCCAACCGATAAACGATCCCGGCATCATCACCGAACTCGGCTCCGAGACTTCCTACGGAGGCTACCTGCGCCTCGACAAGATCTTGTCAGCGCAGCTGCCCCGGTCGCAGCCGGTGCACCACGACGAGATGATGTTCATCATCCAGCACCAGACGTCGGAGCTCTGGATGAAGCTGATGATTCACGAGCTCGTGGCGGCCATCGGGCACGTACGCGCGGATCGGCTCGCACCCTGCTTCAAGATTCTTGCGCGCGTGAAGCAGATCCAGCGCCAGCTCTTCGAACAGTGGGCTGTGCTCGAGACACTCACGCCTTCGGAATACGCCGAGTTCCGCGATGCACTCGGACCCGCATCGGGCCTCCAGTCGTTCCAGTTTCGCGCGATCGAGTTCCTGCTGGGCAACAAGAATGCGCGCATGCTCGAGGTGCAGCGCCACGACCCGGACTGCCACGCCTGGCTGAAGAGTCTGCTGGAGGCGCCGAGTCTCTACGACGAGTTTCTGCGCCATCTCGCGCGCCGCGGCCTGCCGGTGCCACGCGAAGTCGTCGAGCGCGACTTCTCGCTGCCCTATGCGCGGAATCCGGGCGTCACTTCCGTACTGAGAGTGATCTACGAGGATCCGAAGCGCTTCTGGGACGCCTACGACATGTGCGAGAAGCTGGTGGACGTGGAGGAGAATTTCCAGCTCTGGCGTTTCCGGCACGTGAAGACGGTCGAGCGCGTGATCGGCTTCAAGCGAGGCACCGGCGGGACTGCCGGAGTGGGATTCCTGAGAAGAACGCTGGAGGTGGCGCTTTTCCCGGAGCTGATCGACGTGCGCACCGAAATCGGCAGCCGGTGATCGAGGGATCGCTCACCGAGACGAAGCTGCGCGAGGAGCTCTGGCCACGCTTTTCGCGGGTGCTTGCGCGGAAGCGCATTTACCTCGCCAACCACTCTCTCGGCCGCCCACCCGATCGCATGGCCGAGGACGTGCGCGAGGCGCTCGACGCGTGGTATCGCGACATGGGCGGCGCGTGGGAGCCGTGGCTCGCAGCACGCGAACGCTTTCGCGCACTCACGGCGCGACTCGTCGGGGCGCCGCGTGCCGACTGCATCGTGCCGAAGACGAGCGCGGCGCAAGGCTTGCGCGCAGTGCTGAACGCGCTCGAGGGCGTGCCGCGCGTGGTGGCGAGCGACGGAGAGTTCGACTCGCTCGACTTCGTCCTGCGCGTCTACCGCGAGAAGCGGCGCATCGCGCTCGAGATCTTGCCCTGGCGCGCACTTTCGGCCGACAACGCAGATCTCGTGGTGCTTTCAACGGTGCAGTTTCGCAGCGGTGAGCTGGTGACAGCGCTAGCGGAGCGAATACGCGCGGCGCACGCCGTGGGCGCCCTGGTGCTGCTGGACGTCTATCACCACGCCGGCGCACTGCCGCTTGATCTCGCCACGCTCGAGGCCGATTTCGCGGTCGGCGGTTCGTACAAATACATGCGCGGCGGCACGGGTGCCTGCTGGCTCTACGTGCGCCCGGGGCTCACCGAGCAACTACGCACGCTCGACACCGGCTGGTTTGCGAAGAAGGACGTGTTTGCCTACCAGCGACCGGATCCGCCCGAGTTCGGATCGGGCGGTGACGCCTGGCTCGAGTCCACGCCGCCGGTGCTCGCACCGGTGCAGGCGCTAGCCGGACTGGAAGTCACGCTCGAGCTCGGGCCCGAGCGGCTGCGTGCGTACAATCTCGAACAGAAAGCGCGACTCGCTACTCTGTTGGCGGAGCAAGGCGTGCACGCCGAGGGTGCGGGGTCCGCCCACGGCGCGTTTCTCACTGTGACGCATCGGAGCGCCACCGGCCTTTCCGCCGCACTGGCGAGCGCGGGCGTCGACTGCGATGCGCGCGGCGACACGCTGCGGCTTTGCCCGGACGTGCTGAATTCGGATGCGGAGCTCTGCCTGGCGGCGCAACGCGTGGGCTCGGTTGTCGCCAGCAGCTCACCCCAGCGGTAAACTCGCCTGACGATCGCCGCGTCGCGAGCCGTCTCACTTCTATTCCGTCGATGGAGTGTCTCGTGTCAAACACGCCAAACACGCAACTGTTCGATGCAAGCAAACTGCCGATCAGGCAAGGGCTCGACCGGGAGGTACAGCGTGCGTGGGCGCGGCTCGCGGCGCCCGGGACGTGGTGGACCGGCGCAGAGCGCTTGGCCATTGCGGCAGAAGCACGCAACGCGCCGCATTGCGCACTGTGCAGGCAACGCAAAGAAGCCCTGTCACCGTACACGTTGTGCGGAGACCATGATTCGCAGGGTGCGCTCGCACAACTCATCGTGGATGTCGTGCACCGCATCGTCACGGATGCCGGCCGGCTCAAGCAGAGCTGGGTACGCGAGACGGTGGCGCTTGACGTCAGCGAAGAGCGCTACGTGGAGATCGTCGGCATCGTCGCGCTCGTCACTGCCTTGGACACGTTCGATCACGCGCTGGGG
>JBAVOG010000556.1:0-3594 GCA_049691875.1 Burkholderiales bacterium
GTACTGGCTGGACGACCACCGGCGGCGCGGGGCCCGCCGTTCCGAGGACGAGTCCGCCGCCGGATACCGGCGCCACCACGCTGGAGCCAAGCACCTTGACGTCGCTCCACGCCAGGTCGGTGTCGAGATTCGGGTCGCGCGTCTGCAGCACCAGCTCGACCTTGTTGCGGCCGGTCTCGCCACCGGTGCCGAAGGGCGGAATGAAGGACACGTCCTGGTACTCCGAGTCGAGTGGCCACTTCATCGGTCCCTGGTCGGGGACATAGCCGCGAAGACTGAAGTCGAGTTGCGCGTCGTTGCGCTTGAATGTCGCGCGCCGACGCGGTAGCACCTGGGAAAACTCGCCCAGCACCACATTGGAGATCTTGGCCGTGGGCAGGGCATTGGGCTGGTAGCGCACGAGCGCCAGGCGCACAAACGGCATGTAGGTCGCTCCGGCGTTCAGCTCGATGTCGCAGTACCAGAGGCTTCGATCGGGATCCCAGTGGACCCGGTGCCCCACCACGTGCACCATCTGCCCGGCGACCTCGCGCAGTTCGACCTGCTCGTCGGTGACTCGCGCCGGAAAATCGCTCACCCGTGTGCGGTACTTCGGCAGCGCGGTGTCCCAGATCGGGTCCAGCCCCCATTGCGTCACCAGCGGTACGAGCTCGCTCGTGATACTGGTGAACGGCGTGCTCTCGCCCAGTATCACCACGCCCAGCAGCTCACCGTTGCCGGCGCTGAACCACGGCCGCTCGAGCCACACTCGCAGGCCGTTGCCCAGGCGAGTGCTGTCCAGCGATCCGACGCCGGGTGTATCGAGCCAGCGGAAGGTAGGCACCGTGTAGAGCGGGCGTGGATCGTCTGGCGGCGCGCTGGCGAGGACCAGGGTGTTGGGCGATGGACCGGTGCCAGCGCGCAGTACAGGGGCACCCGGATCGTCCGGCGCGCCGACGTTCATCGTCGGCCCCTCCGCGATCGGTCCGAGCCGCGTCACCTCGTTTGTATCGGCATAAAGCGTCGGGGGCAGATATTCGCGGAAGCGTGTGGTGCCGCGCATCCGGTACTCGATCAGGCGGAACTTGGTGTCGCCGAACTCGTGCCGGTCGCCGCGCGCGCGCGGCCGCTTGACGGGGTCGTGCATCTGCGCGTGCACCGCCGACCCCAGACTGAAGACGTTGACGTGGTTTTCCGCAAGCAGTACCTCGCCGAGCTGGCCGCGCGACGTGATGAGCACCGGCGCCGGTTTCTGCAGGTCGTCCACCCACTCCTGCCACTCGGCCTCGATCTCGAACTTGCCGGTGCTGGGCCCGTGCATCTGCAGTCGCGCGATCAGGTCGGCGTGCTGGTCGCCGGGGGCGCGGGTCGGTGTGAGCGACAGGAAGGTGGGCTCGCACACCGGCTGCTGCGTGGCGTGAACAAGGGTGAGCGGGCGGTACGGCGTGATCATCCAGCCGCAACCCAGCATCGCCATGCCTCGGATGAAGGCCTTGTCGCCCGAGGAATCCACCCAGTCCGGCAGGCCGAACGCGCCGATGAAATCCTTGTGCACGAGGCTTGCGTAGCGCAGGCGGACGAGCCGACCCTTGGCGACGAACAGCGTCAGCACCCGGTTGTCCTCGTCCCACTTCGGCGTGCCGTCGTCGGCGAAAGTCTCGCTGCAAGGCGGGTCCGCGAACTCGGCCGGGCGCTCCGCCAGTACGATGCGAAAGCCCTGGCTGTCGGGCCATTCCTGGGCATTGGCCACCACGAGGACGAGTTCCTCGTTCGGCGCGAGCAACACGGCGGCGCTCGGCCCCAGCACCATCGGGGCGGTCACACCCGGCAACGAGTGGTCCGGCATTGCGCGCAACGCGACGCCACCCGCCGCAGGGTCGGGCAGGTAGGGCGTCGTCACCTGCGCCTCGCGGTGGATGACGTACTGTCCCGGCGCGATGCGGTCGCCGATCGGGTTGTCCTTCGACGGCAGCTTGAGCGGCACCGTCTTGGTGGTGGCGACGTTCGCGAGCGACGCCGGCGTGATCAACTCGATCTGACTGGCCGGCAACGGATCGTAGAGCGTGCCGGACTCGCGTGCGGCGACCTCGTAGGCCTGCTTGATGTTGGCGGGATTGCCGAACAGGGCGTCGAACATGCCGTGCTGCTCGCATTGCAGCTGCGACGATTTCGGCGGCACCAGGTGCCGTTCATTGACGGCGGCGTACTCGAAATCGGCCGAGGCCGGGAGCGCGATCGCCGCCGCGAACGCAGGCGTGCTCAGGTACGCCGCCGGGTCGGCGTTCCAGTTGCTGCGGATCACCATGCGTTCGAGCGACTCGCCCTCGCTCGTGCGCGCGCGATGCATCATCGCCGGCGGATCCACGGCCTCGAAGCGCCAGAAGGTGACCGGGTTCGACGCATTCGGATCCGTCTCCAGCGATGGATCCGCGAGGGCGAGGCTGTTGCCGGCCAGGTCGACGATGCGCGCGCGCAGCCGGTACGGCGTGCCGAAGCGCAGGCGCGGCAAGCTGCCCTTGGCCACGTTGAAGGTCACTGCCAGGCCATTGCCGGACGACGCCTCGTCGGTGACGTCCTCGGGGATCTCGCCCTGCACGCCGCTATCCGGGTCGGTGCGTGCGCGCATCGTGCGTCCGGGCCGCGGCACCACCAGGCTCCAGCCGGTCCAGCGGAACATCGATTCGTGCAGGTAGTGATCGTCGGGGTCCACCGCCGGATCCGCGCTGCTGCTGGCCGAAGCGCCCTTCACATAGCCTTCGTCGTCGAGCAGGTCGAGCGTGTCGGTGCCGCCGGTGAAGCGGTAAGTGCCGTGACGTTGGCACAGGGAATACCACGCCTGCGCGACGCCACCGGGGAGCGGCTGGACGTCGATACGATAGCCGCGCAGCACATCCTCGGCGAAGAGCACGATCTTCTTCGCGGTCGCGGGACCGGACTGGATGGCCTGATCCTTGAGCGCGGCCGAGGCGGCATTCTGCGCGACCACGGCCGCACGGCCGTGGCGCGTCACGCCGAGACCGCCGGAGCGCAGCATCGCCACGGGTTGACGGTCGCCGGTGCTGTAGGTGATCTCGCCGTCGGCGCCCGGCTTGAGACTCCGGCCCACCAGGTTCTGCGCGGAGAGCAGGAAGTCCACCGTCTTCAGGGCCGCGCCGTCGGGATCGACCTGATAGACATCGAACGGGCTCGACTGTTTCTTGGCGGCGCCCCAGCGATCGTCGGCGCTTTCGAGCCGCAATAGCCCGCGCTCGTGATCGCTCGTGCGCTCGCGGACAGTGAAGCGCTCCTTGTCGGCGTACCAGCCGGTGCGCGGGCAGTGATCGTCGCTGCTGTCGTGGCCGGCGCCCCAGGTGAATTCGAGTCCCATCGCGCCCTGTGCCTGTCCCGCAGCGCCCACCAGCTGGTCGATGGGCGAATTGGCCGGCAGCACGCAGTCGATCACCAGCCCGAGGCCACGCAACAAGCCCGGATAGTCGGCGTACGACGCGACGATGCGATGAAAGTCGTATTCCGGCACGGGCGGCTGCGCCGGCACGTTCTGGTGAGGCGGACGGCGCATGGCGCGCTGGGCATCGCTCGGCGGCTCGCGCCGGTAGAACCGGTTGGCCTGGTAGA
>JBAVOG010000557.1:0-4730 GCA_049691875.1 Burkholderiales bacterium
GCGCAGCCTGGCGGCGCTCGACCCGCGCGCAGTGCTCGAGCGTGGCTACAGCATCACTCGCGACCAGGAAGGTCGCGCCGTACGCGACAGCGCCACGGTCGCGCGTGGCGCACACCTCGACCTCACGTTTGCCCGTGGAACGGCCCAGGTCCGCGTCGAAGACAAGACCTGAGACCCGCTTTCCCCCACTTTTAGCACGGTTGCCTTGACCCGAGTGGCCTCCTAGAATGGGGCGCTTCCCAGTACCCAACCTGCGAACACAACCCGGAGAGCCTGACAATGGAGCACAAACTTCCCGCGCTGCCGTACGCCATGGACGCGCTCCAGCCGCACATCTCGAAGGAGACGTTCGAATATCACTACGGCAAGCATCATCAAGCGTACGTCACCAACCTCAATAACCTGATCAAGGGTACCGAGTTCGAGAACCTCGGTCTGGAAGACATCGTGAGGAAGGCCCCGGCGGGCGGCGTCTTCAACAACGCCGCGCAGGTGTGGAATCACACCTTCTTCTGGAACAGCATGAAGCCGGGCGGCGGTGGAGAGGCCAGCGGCGCGCTTGGCGCGGCGATTGGCAAGAAATGGGGCGGGTTCCCCGCATTCAAGGAAGCGTTCACCAAGTCGGCGGTCGGTAACTTCGGTTCAGGCTGGACCTGGCTGGTGAAGAAGCCGGACGGCTCGGTCGACATCGTCAACACTTCAAATGCAGGCACGCCGCTTACGACTGCCGACAAGCCGCTTCTCACGATCGACGTGTGGGAGCATGCCTACTACATCGACTATCGCAATGCCCGGCCGAAATTCGTCGAGACCTTCCTGACGAACCTGGCGAACTGGGATTTCGCAACCAAGACCTTCGCAGGCTAGGCGCCGCCCTGCTCAGCGCTGCGGAGTGGCCTGCCCAAGCCCCATCACTTTGGTGCCGGGGCGGATCCGCTTGGCCGCGAACCAGCCCTTGTTCATCTCCAGCGCGTAGCGCACGGCGCGCTCGGAACAGTGGTTATCCTCGGTCTGCGGCTGCATGTCCGCGATGTTCACGATCACGCCATGATCGTCGAGAAACGCGATCGAAAGCGGAATGAGGGTGTTCTTCATCCAGAAGCATTGCCGCTCGACGTCGGGGAAGACGAAGAGCATGCCGTGATTGGCGGGCATCGACTTCCGGTACATGAGCCCGCGCGCCCGAGTCTCCGGAGCGTCCACAACCTCAGCGCGTATCACGTAGAGGCCCGCGTTCAGCTCGATCTCGCGCTCGGCGGCCCGCGCGGGGGGCGGGACCGCTATCAGCAGGGCCGCCAAAACCGTGGCGCAAAGGGCCGTCAGACCGCGGCCGACACCAGCCGGCGATAGGTTCGATACCGGACTCAGATTCGCCATTCGTCGTCCGCCTGCCTCTGCTCAGGCCGACGCAACGACGCGCGCGCGCGGCGCCGCAGAATCGCGCTGGGGCCGGTTGCAAAACCGGAGAGCGACCGGATAAGGAAAGAAATCCTCGACATGCCCGCTCGCAATCTTGCGCTGCGCAGCCTGCCAGAAGTCCGGCGCGAGCAGATCTGCATGATGCCGCATGAACGCGGCGCGCACTTTCGGGTTTCCGAGGAGGAACGCCCCGAATTCCTCCGGAAAGACGTCGTTCCGAGCGATCGGATACCAGACCTCACCGGACATCTCTAGCTCCGGATTGGGGGCTTCGGGGATCTTCCGGAAATTGCAGTTCGTGAGGTACTCGATCTCGTCGTAGTCATAGAAGACGACACGCCCGATGCGCGTGACGCCGAAATTCTTCATCAGCATGTCACCGGGAAAAATGTTCGCGAACGCGAGCTCGCGAATCGCCAGCCCGTAATCCCGCACGACGATTTCGGTCTGCTCTTCGGTCGCCCGGTCTAGGTAGATGTTCAGCGGTGTCATCCGACGCTCGATATAGAGATGCTGGATCACGACCTCCGACCCGTCCTCCTCGAGAACCGACGGACACGTGCGCCGCAAATCGGCAAGCAACGCCTCGCTGATCCGCGCCTTGGGCAGCGCGACTTCCGAGAACTCCAGGGTGTCGGCCATCCGCCCTACCCGGTCGTGCTGTTTCACCAGCAGATACTTGGACTTGACCGTCTCCCGATCGGTTTCCTTCGGCGGAACGATCTCGTCCCGGATGACCTTGAACACGTAGGGGAACGACGGGAGCGTGAACACCACCATAACAAGTCCCGGAATGCCCGGTGCAATGACGAACTCGTCCTCCGAGTGCCGCAGGTGATGCGCGAGCTCGCGATAGAACATCGTCTTGCCCTGCTTCACCAGGCCGAGCATCGTGTAGAGCTCGGCCTCCGGTTTTCTCGGCATCATCGTCCGCAGGAACCGGACGTATGCCGACGGCACCTCGGTGTCGACCATGACGTAGGCGCGGTTCAGGCTGAACACCGTCCTGATGTCGCGCGGGTCGAGGAGAATCGCATCCAGGCACAGGTGGCCGTCGTCGTGCAGGACCGGGACGACGAACGCATGTTCACGGTCCCCATTGACCAGCATCGCGCACACGTATGCCGCCTTGTTCCGGTAAAACGGCGAGTGCAGGACCCGGATGTGACAATTCGGATCCGGTTCTGCGTCGCCCAGGTGCCTGGCGATATCCGAAGCCACGCAATCAACGTCCCGATCGAGATCTGCAAATGCGCGCCGCCATCCGAAGTCGCGGAAAGTCCGCATGAGCGCCTCGCGCCAGCCGTCGCGCAGAGGGTAGTAGGTGCGATACGCGGGCGGATCGGACTCCAGGTATTCCGTCGAGACCGCCGGACGGAAGAAGATGAAGTCGTTGTGGAAGTACGTCCGGTCCATGATGGTGCAGAACACCGAATTGAAGAACGTCTCGGCGAGCTCGGGTTGCCGGTGATTCGTCAGCAGTCCGATGTAGAGCAGCTTCGCCTGCTGCCACGTGTTCTCGTCGAGGAGATCGGCCTGGAACTCGATCTTCAGTCGCTCCACCGTCTCGCGAACCCGCTGGTCGTAGAACGCGATGCGCTCGCGGACCGCGCGCTGCTGGCCGAGCCAGTCGGCGGCTTCGAAGCGCGACTTGGCCGCCACGCTGCATTCGCGGAACAGGCGGTAGTGCCGGTCGAAGCCATCGATGAGGGCCTTGGAGATCGCGGTGGCGACCGGGTTTTCGCCTTTCGGTATGTTCATCTATTTGCTCTCTCGAAAACGCGGCTGGTGCCGCTGCAATCCAAGGGCACGGTGAACGAACAAGGGGGAGATTCCCACCTTGGATATACCCATCCGCCGAGACTCGTCTTGCTAATCATTCTCGTGTCGAGCATAGCTGCAAATCCGTCGGCGCGGCAGAGTCCCGCCGACCCCGTTTCCGGTCGGCGGATGGCAACGAAGGGGCTGTTTGGCGCATAATTCGCGGTTATCGCGGTCGAACGCCGGCGATCAAATCCAGCGAAAAGTCTGCTAATCAACGGAGCACCAATGGCCACAGCCTCCTCGCATATCAACGTTCCCCAGGGCGGAAGCAAGATCGTTTCCGGCAAGCCGGTTCCCGATAACCCGATCATCCCCTACATCGAGGGCGATGGAACCGGCGTGGACATCACCCCGGTGATGATCAAGGTCGTCGATGCGGCGGTCGCGAAAGCGTACGGCGGCAAGCGCAAGATCCACTGGATGGAGATTTTCGCCGGCGAGAAAGCGACGCGGGTATACGGCGGTGACATGTGGATGCCCGCCGAGACGCTTGCCGCGGTGAAGGACTATTCGGTCTCGATCAAGGGACCGCTCACGACTCCGGTCGGTGGCGGCATCCGGTCGCTGAACGTCGCGCTGCGCCAGGAGCTCGATCTGTACGTATGCCTGCGGCCGGTGCGCTACTTCAAGGGCGTCCCCTCGCCGCTGAAGGAGCCCGAGAAGACCGACATGGTGATCTTCCGCGAGAATTCCGAGGACATCTACGCCGGCATCGAGTGGGCGGCGGAGACCGAGGGCGCCAGGAAGGTGATCAAGTTTCTGCAGGAAGAGATGGGCGTCAAGAAGATCCGGTTTCCCGACACATCGGCGATCGGGATCAAGCCCGTCTCCCGCGAGGGTACCGAGCGGCTCGTCCGCAAGGCGATCGAGTACACGATCGAAAATGATCGCAAGTCACTCACCATCGTACACAAGGGCAACATCCAGAAATTCACCGAGGGCGGGTTCCGGGACTGGGGCTATGCCCTCGCGCAAAAGGAATTCGGTGCGAAGCCCCTCGACGGCGGCCCCTGGAACACCATGAAGAATCCCAAGACCGGGCGCGAGATCGTCGTCAAGGACGTCATTACGGACGCGTTCCTGCAGCAGATCCTGCTGCGCCCGGCCGAGTACGACGTTATCGCAACGCTCAACCTGAACGGCGACTACGTGTCCGACGCACTCGCGGCGCAGGTCGGAGGCATCGGCATCGCGCCCGGGGCCAATCTTTCCGACACCGTCGCAAATTTCGAGGCGACCCACGGTACCGCGCCGAAATATGCCGGCCAGGACAAGGTGAACCCGGGATCGCTCATCCTCTCCGCCGAGATGATGCTGCGCCACATGGCGTGGCGCGAGGCCGCCGATCTCATCATCCGGTCGATGGAGGACACGATCTCGAGCAAGGTCGTCACGTACGACTTCGCGCGCCTGATGTCGGGCGCGAAAGAGGTCAGCTGCTCCGGATTCGGCGCAGCGATGGTTGACCGCATCAAGGGCTACTGAGC
>JBAVOG010000558.1:0-3446 GCA_049691875.1 Burkholderiales bacterium
CCTTCGTGTCCGCGGTCGCGGTGCTCGCCCGCTTCTTGAGGTCGTCCAGCGAGGCGCGCAGCTCCTGCACGTCGCGCTCTGCCTTGGCAATGAACTCGCGCTTCTGCATTTGCGCATAGTCGGAGGCAGTGTCGACTGCCTGCTTGGCGTCCTGCTTCACGTCGTCTGCGGAAACCGACTTTCGCGGAGCCGCGGCGGTAGGCTCGCGATCCCCGCATGCTGCGAGAACGAGCGGCAAGGAGAGGAGTGCGGCGGGAATGAGTCGATTCATGGTTCATGCTCCTTTCTTTCGGCTGGATCCATTGATCCGAAATCGTGAGCGCGAGGCGCAGCTACGCCAGTCAAAAAGGAGGCGCCCTGAGGCGCCTCGAATGCGGGGTTGCGGAGGAGAGGGAGGAGGGAACCCCGCGTTGCGGTAGCGCGCATCGCGCTCACACGATCATCCTAGGCACCGCGTCCGCGCGACGGCATCGGCATTTCGCTGATTCACATGTAGGATGAAAACCGACGCGCCAGAACCGGTGATGCGGTTCGCGTGTATATTTCGGCGTCCCCCTTTGCCGGGCGTCCGCTACCACCGAAATCCGTTCGGCGAGTACGGGTTTCGCCTCGCGTCCACAGGTAAACCGGATGACGCGTCTGCTGCCGCTCAGGGTGCTGGCTCCGCTGCTCTTTGGGCTGGCCGTGTCGATCGCGGTGCTCGTCTATACCGAGCGCAGCTACCGCCGGCTGGACGAGGTGAATCGCCTCATCGCGGCGTCGCTCGAGACCCAGGCCGTGCTGAACGAGCTGCGCGCGCTCATGGCCGACGCGGAGACCGGGCAGCGCGGCTATCTTCTAACCGGGAACAAGCGCTACCTCGAGCCTTACACGTTCGCGGTACCGCGAATCTCCGACCGCTTCGTAAAGGTTCGCGAAGTCATCTTGCGCACCGGCGAACCGGATCAGCGTGCACGGATTTCACGCCTCAACAATCTGATCGGAAAGCGGCTCGCCGAGCTCGAGGCGACCATCGCGCTGTTCGAAAAATCCGGCGGGAAGGCAGCCCTCGACCTGACCACGACCGACGTCGGCAACTCGGTCATGCAGCAGCTGCGAGCGACGCTCGACGAGATGATCGTGGAGGAGGGCACCCAGCAGTACAGCAGGATCGCGCTCTGGAACCGGGACGTCGCGACGGCACGCATCGGCACGCAGCTCATGACGGCACTGTCGGTCTTTCTGCTTCTGATCGTGTGGTTGCTGGCCTATCGCGAGCTCGCGGCCCGCGGACGCGCGAACGAGCTCATGCAGGCCGATCAACGGCGCCTGGAGTCGCTCGTCGACCAGCGGACGACAGAGCTCTCCGACCTGGCGAGCTATCTGCAGAGCGTACGCGAGGACGAGAAGCTGAAGCTGGCACGCGATCTGCACGACGAGCTCGGCGCGGTCCTCGTTTCGGCCAAGATGGACGTGTCGTCGGTGCAGTCACGATTGGGCAAGATCGACCCCGCCATGTGGGAACGCCTGGAGCGGGCGCAGGCCACGCTGGACGATGCGGTCGAGATCAAGCGCCGCATCATCGACGAGCTGCGCCCGACGCTGCTGGACAACGTCGGTCTGGAGGCAGCGCTCGAATGGCAGGTCAGCGAGGTCTGCGGACGCGCCGGCCTCGCGGGGCGCGTCAGCGCGGGCGGGGTGGACGAGCGGCTGTCGCGCGATGTCTCGATCGCGATTTTTCGCATCGTCCAGGAGGCGCTCACCAACATCGTGCGTCACGCAGAGGCAAAATCCGTCGACGTGGAGGTCGTCTGCACCACCGGCGAGGTGATGCTGATCGTCTCCGACGACGGGAAGGGCATTCCGGGTGACCCGCAGCGCATCTCGGCTTCGCATGGCATTGCCGGCATGCGACAGCGCGCGCGCGCGCTGCGCGGCGAGTTCACCATCAGCGGCCGGCCAGATCGCGGAACAGTCATTGAAGTGCGTGTCCCGCTACGCACGGAGGGGTCCACCGCGTAGGGTTTGGAGCGGGCCTACACCCCATCGTCGGCCAGGCCTTCCAGCACTTCGAAGACGCGCTGATGGTCGCGTGCCTTGTCGAAAAAGTGATCCGCGCCGAGTTGCTCGCTCTTCGCGCGGTAGTACGCGTTGGCGTAGCTGGTCAGGACGATGACCTGGGCTCCCGCAGGGCGGCCGCCCTGGTTCAGTGCCCGAAGCACCCCGAACCCCGACCCTTCCCTGAGCTGGAGATCGAGCACCAGCACTTCCCAATCTCCGCGGCGCAGCGCCTCGACCGCTACCGCCTCGCCGTCGGCCTGGCCAACAACCTCGATTCGCCCCGGCACCGTGAAACTTTCCGTCAGGCGCTCGCGGAGGATCGGTGAATCCTCCACCAGGAACACGCGTAGCGGCAGCGTCGTGACCGATCCTTCCACCCTGCGGTGTTCCAAGCACCCTCCAGCTCGCCGGTCCTCCGGCTGTCACGGTCCTGTGCAGCGCACGCCCGACCTTCGAGGTTAACAGCGCTGGCAGGGCGTTGGCTGTCCGCCGATGTCCTACAAGGGCACTGCGTCAGGCTGGAGTCATCGTAAGAGCCCGACAACCAGCGAGATCGCGAACAGAATGATGAAGATCACGAACAGGATCTTCGCGATCTGCGCCGCGCCGGCGGCGATGCCGCCGAATCCCAGCAGGGCCGCGATGACCGCGACGACGAAGAATCCAAGGGCCCAGGTCAGCATGATTCACTCCTTGTCTGTCAGTTGCGCTCGAGCAGCGTGCCGACCGACCGCAGCGCATCCACCCGGTCGCTGACTACCTTGCCGATTGCGGCCAGCGGGGCGCCGAGGAGCAAGCCCCAGACCCCCCACAGCCAGCCGAAGAAGAGCAGCGCGATGAATACCGCGGCGGTGCTCATGCTCGAAATGCGGCTCTGCATCCACGTGACGAATAGCGCGCCAATAGCGCCGGCAATTGCCAATGCGACTCCGGCAACCGCCAACCCGAATGCAAACGATCCGGTCTGGACAAAGCCCGCGACGCCCGCGGTCGTCGCGATCAGCGCAGGTCCGATATAGGGCACGAAATGCAGTACGCCGGAGGCGATGCCCCACACCCCGGCGTGCATGACGCCGAGCGCCCAGAATGCGAGCCAGGTCGTGACCCCGATCAACGCATTGGCCGCCACCGTGAGCAGCATGTACCGCTGGATCTGCGCGTCGATCTCGTCGAGGATTTCCTGCGTGATCTTTCGGTGATGCATTGACGGACCGACGACCCGGAGAAGGTTGCGGCGAAAGGCGCCGCCCGATGCGAGCAGAAAGTAGGCCAGGAGCAGCACCGTCAGCGCTTGCACGACGAACGTGGCCAGAGTCGGTGTCCGGGCCACGGCGTAGTCGCGTAGCGCCGACGTCAGCGCGGGCTGCGCGGGCGCGGTGGCGGCGTTGGAGCGGCCGGTAGTCGCC
>JBAVOG010000559.1:0-1996 GCA_049691875.1 Burkholderiales bacterium
CGGCGACGAGACCGCCCTAGACCAGCGAGAGCGATACTGACCAGCACCAGGGCGCTCGGCTCAGGCACGGGAGTGTAAGAGGAACGCTCGGTCCTCGACGTTGACGATGAGCTGGCCGCGAGCATTCTGAGTTCGACTTCTAGAGAAAGCCGTCGCAGCGAGGTTGCAGATTTCCTGCTTGATCTCGTCGGGAATCGGGAGTTCGTGTAGACGGGAATGAGAAAACCGGGATGTACGCGGGCCCGCCACCATCGCATGGCGCCCAGTACCGCTGGTTCTCGATTCCCAATGGGGCGCTTCGCGCTGCTGGTGAGCGCCGGTTGTGCGCAACGTCAAGCGTCCGCTTCCGGGATCAGTCTGAACGACCGCTTCGCGCCGCCTCTTACTTCTGCTTTGGGTCGATAGCGGCGTCGACTGCCCACTTTCGGCGACGAGATCTGTGATCCGCTAGTGGACCTCCCGTCGAGCACCTTGCCCTGCCGGGCAATGGAGCGTTGGTGCCGGTTAGCGATTGATCTGGATGGGGCAGCCGCCGTGGCCGCGGCAGATCCGCGCCGAGAACGCGTGCTATCTGGCTACGACCCGCGCGTCCTACACAACCGCAATCTATCGCATCACGTCGTAAAAGTTCTTCGAGCGAGCTCGGCCGAGAGGGAACGTCCAGGGATTAAAATGTACGCTTCCGCTCTTTGCTGCCCCCGCCCGTACCAGAACACTGGTACGCGCCGGTGCTTTCGCGGGGAAATTGTGCCGAGGACGGTCGGCGTGGTGCCGATGAGAATTCGGGGCACCCACCACGACTACACCGGTTGGATAGAATGCAGAGCCTAACCAACCCCAGCAACCCGCCCACCCCGGATCGCATCCGCTGTTTACGGGTGGCGCGATACTCGCTTGGTACTGCACCGGGTACGTGGTCTGCTGGTATTGCACGGGAGCCGGCGCCGGAACCGGTACATAGATGACTTGGGGCGGCGCCGGAGTCTGGGCAGACTCGACTTTCCTCTCCAGCTGTCGAACCCGATCAGAGAGCGCCTGCAACTCGGCTTGGCGGGCTGCTTCACGGGCGACATCTTCGCGCGCTAAGACCTCCGGGGGTTTTTCTTGCGTGACGCTGACTACGCGGGCGCCATCCGGAGGTGCCAGATTGCTGATAGTGACCGCTCCCGATGCATCGAGCCACGTGTAGACATCGGCACGAGCGGGCTGCAGCCCAAACAGGCAGGCAATCATTGCCCCCAAAGTGGCGCAGCAATAGCGTAAGAACATCGACGCAATCCGGAACCAGTCCGAAATATTCTAGGCCGTTGCGCGGACGATCGCCAGCAGGGTTGGGAGTGTGACGTGCCTCTCGCACGCACGCGCGCTCGGGCACATCCCGCCACGGGCTGAAGTAGCCTTCGCCCATCGAGGCGGGGGCACGTCGCCAACGTCTCAGATCGGCCAGAAGCAGATGTCCGGAATTCGAGCCTGGCCTAGCCTGGCCCCTTTTTTTCCAAGTGGATGTCGATTCCACATGCCCCTGTTCGACCAGATCAGGAGGGCGAATCCTCTTAGCTCTTATAGGAGTACGGAAATGGCCAAGAAAAACACGATCTGCCTGTGGTACGACGGCACCGCTTTGGACGCCGCTCGGTTCTACGCCGAGACCTTCCCCGACAGCGCCGTGGGCGCGGTGATGCGAGCACCCGGTGACTATCCGGACGGCAAGCAGGGCGATATCCTGGTCGTCGAGTTCACCGTGGCAGGCATTCCCTGCATCGGACTCAACGGCGGGCCGCAGTTCAAGCACAACGAGGCGTTCTCATTCCAGATCGCGACCGACGATCAGGCCGAAACCGATCGCTTGTGGAACGCGATCGTAGGAAACGGCGGCCAGGAAAGCGCGTGCGGATGGTGTAAAGACAAGTGGGGCCTGAACTGGCAGATCACGCCACGCGCCCTCATCGACGCGATCTCCGACCCTGATCGCGCGGCGGCCAAGCGTGCGTGTGAC
>JBAVOG010000560.1:0-2329 GCA_049691875.1 Burkholderiales bacterium
CGGTAGCTGGATGGAAACTTGCGCATCGCCAGGAAGGCATGCAGGACAAGGACCGCCAGGATGCCGAACACGATCACCGAGACGATTCCAGGGAAGGCCTTTCCGAAAAAGAAGTAGCCCTCGAACAGCCTGGTGATCGCCCACATGAAGTCCTTGCTCACCAGGATGGACGCCACGAACAGCATGTGCCCCCACATGAAGAGCGCCAGGACGAGTCCCGAGAGGCTTTGCGCGAGGTCCATTCGCGCGGGCCAGCGGGACTTGCGCGTTCGGTCGGAGAGCCCCACCCCGGCAATGACGTCGGTGCTCGTTCCCATAGCGCTCAACCTCCATCCTTGAATGGGTCGTGCTCGGCATGCTCCTCGGTCCCTGCGCCGCGGCGCCGGCGGTTCGGGCATACCATGCAGCGAAGCGACAGCCCGTCGCGCGTTCTGATCTCCGGCCCGCCGCAGGATCCGTGCAGGCATCGCCCGGAAAAGATCACTCCGACCGCCATCGCGACCACCGCCAGACCGAAAGCGGCGAGCGTGATCAGGAACATCGGAGTGAGAAGGGTCAGGTCCACGGGCTCAGGGCCTCTCCATCGCATTGCCTGTCTGCGCCGCAAACGCGGGCGTCTGACGCTCGGCGAAGCCGCCTTCGGGACGACGCTCGATGAAGTACGCGGCCAGGCCCTTCTCCAATGCGAGCGCATAGCCTCGCTCGGGCCCGAGCACCAGGAGCGCGGTTGCGTAGGCGTCGGCAAACGCGCACTCGGGCGCGAGCACCGTCACCGAAGCGAGGCGATGCCGGATTGGATGCCCGGTGGTCGGATCGATCTCATGCGAGAAGCGTCGACCGTCCTTCTCGAAATAGTTCCGGTAGTCGCCCGACGTGGCCATCGAGACGTTGGTCATCGGTACGACGAGCTGCGCCCGCTGCGCCGTTTCGTCCGGGCGCTCGATCCCCACCTGCCACGGAACGCCGGCAGCGTTCCTGCCTTTCACGCGCACTTCGCCGCCCACCTCGACCATGTAGCGGCCGAACCCGCGCGTATCGAGCGCCCGGGCGACCTGGTCGACGCCGAAGCCCTTCGCGATCGCAGAGAGGTCGGCGTACATGCCCGGCCGCGCCTTGGCGATCGTCCCCGCTGCCGCGTCGATTGCGAGCAGGCGATAGCCCACGCCCCCGCGCGCCGCCGCGATCTCCGCGTCCGTGGGCGGTCGCGCCTGCTTGACCGGGCCGAATCCCCAGGCATTTACGAATGGGCCGACGGTGACGTCGAATGCTCCGCCCGATGCCTCGCTCACTTCCTGCGCAAGCAGGAAGACGCGGATCACGTCCGCCGAAAGTGCGAAGGACTCGCCTGTTTGATGCCGGTTGAAGCGGGAGAGCTCCGAGCCCGGCTTGTAGGTGGACATGCTCAGATCGACCGCGTCCAGTGCGGCGCGGATCGCGGCGTGCGTGGCCGCCTGCTCGGCGTCGGTCAATTTCGGGGCGACCACTTTGACCGTGTAGGTCGTCCCCATCGTGCTGCCCTCGAACGCTACGGCCTGCGGGCGCGGCGGCGCGGGCCGGGACGATTCGTTGCAGGCGCCGAGCGCGAACGCCGCGGCAAGAATGATCACCCAGCGAATGGATGCGTCCAGAAGCCTTTGCGTGCTCCGCATCATTCGCCCGCGAAGTTGTCGTAGAAGATGCTTTCCTTCTGCACGCCGAGGTCGTCGAGCATGCGCAGGACCATCAGCGAGAGTGCGGTCGGCCCGCAGAGGTAGTACTCGCAGTCTTCCGGCGCGGCGTGGTCCTTGAGGTAGGTGTCGTACAGAAAATCGTGGATGTAGCCGGCATAGCCGGTCCACTGGTCTTCCGGCTCGGGCTTCGACAGGCACAGGCGCCAGCTGAAGTTGGCGTGTTGCGCGGCGAGCCGATCGAACTCGTCCCGCCAGAGCGCGTCGCGAAGGCTGTGGGCGCGATACCAGTACGACACTTTGCGCTGGGTGCCGACACGGTCAAACTGATCGCGGACGATGGACCGCAGCGGTGCCATCCCGGCTCCCCCGCCGATGAAGATCATCTCGGCGTCGGTGTCGGTCGCGATGAACTCGCCGAACGGCCCGGACATTTCGATCTCGTCGCCCGGCTTCAGGCTGAAGAGCCACGACGACATGATGCCCGGTGGCGTCCCCTCCGGTGCTCGGTAGGGCGGCGGACAGACCTTGATCGCGAATTTGAGGATGCCCTTCTCCAGGGGATAGCTCGCCATCGAGTAGGCGCGCTCGACCGGCTCGGTGCACACCGAACGGTGACGCCAGAGCTTGTCCCGGTCCCAGCTCTTGCGAAACTGGGGCGC
>JBAVOG010000561.1:0-4823 GCA_049691875.1 Burkholderiales bacterium
CCGTCATCGTGATGACCTCGAATCTCGGCTCGCACATGATCCAGAGCATGGCGGGAGACGATCCGGCATTGATCAAGCTCGCAGTTCTGGGTGAGGTCAAAACCCATTTCCGGCCGGAGTTCGTCAATCGGCTCGACGACATCGTGGTGTTCCACGCCCTCGATGAGAAGCACATCAAGGACATCGCGCGCATCCAGCTGCGCCAACTGGTGGATCGGCTCGCAAAGCTGGAGCTGCGCCTCGTGGTCGACGACAGTGCGCTCGACGAGCTGGCGAAGGCCGGATTCGATCCGGTGTACGGAGCGCGACCGCTCAAGCGCGCGATTCAGCAGACCGTCGAGAATCAGCTCGCGACGCAATTGCTCGAAGGCAAGTACGCGGCCGGGGATACCGTTCGCGTGGCCTTCACTGGCGGCCGTATGACTTTCGAGAAGACCGCCGCCGCAGAACGCGCCGCGGCTTGAGAGAAGATGTTTCCCCTCCTCCACGAGGAGGGGAAAGGGACTCTTTACCGCGATGCAGTTACCGCGCGCGCGCGGCGCGCGAGCTCTTCCCAGAGGGTCGAAGGGTCCGCACGAAACGCGACATCGGGATCGACCTCTATTGCCCACCAGTCGCCGCGCGTCAGCTCGGCGGCGAGCTGCCCCGGCGCCCATCCCGCGTAGCCGGAAAAGAAGCGCAGCTGCTTGGGCGGATTCCGCATGAGCTGCTCGACCGTGGCCGGATTGAGCGCGAGCCAGAGATCACCGGCAATGCGGAGCGCTTCGCCCGGCGGCTCTTTGGTGCGGAAGACCGCGTAGACGCCGACGAGCTCGACCGGGCCGCCGAAGAAGAGCGGCTCCGTGAATGGCGCGAGCATCGGGTTGCCGGGAAGAATCTGTGCGAGCGACTTCGTCGTCGGTCGGTTGATGATGACGCCGACCGCCGCTCCGTTCGGCGCGTCGGCGACTATCACGACCGATTCGCGGAAATTCGGATCGAGCAGCTGCGGCTTCGCAACCAGGACGGTATGTCGCTCGCCTGGCGCGAGCGCCGCGCCCGAGGCGGCCAGCGCGAGCACGCCGGCCACCGCCAGCAGCCACGTCGCGAGGCTGCGGGCGCGGGAGCACATCAGGGAAGTCCGGTTGTTGGCGGCGTAGCAGCGGCGCTCGTCGACGCCGTGATTCTGCGCGACATGCGAAGCAGTTCTTCCCACAGCCCCGTGGTGTCCTTGCGAAGCGCGACGCTTGCGTCCGCATTCTGCACCACCCACAGGCCTCCATCGATCTCGCGACGCAACTCGTTGGGCCGCCAGACCACGTAACCCACGTAGTACCGCGCCTCGTTCGGCGTCGTCTCGATGATCCGGTCGATGGTGGAGACGTTGATCGCCATGTAGAGGCTCTTCATCAGCGCGACCGAACCCTGACCGGGACTGGAGTCGCGCCTCACCACGGCGACGAGGGCGGAGCGCGAGAAGGGTCCGCCGAAATAGACGGGATCGACGACCTTCTTAGATGGCTCGTGTTCGGGGAATAAATTCGAAAGTGGCTGATTGGTGGGGCGATTTATGATGACCCCGATGTGCCCGCCGCTCTCGAGCCCGACGGCGAGCAGAACCGTATGCCGGTAGGTTGGATCGCGGAACTTGGGATTGGCCACCAGGAAGACCGCATCGGCACCGTCGGCCCAAACCGGGGCAGCCGCGCCACTCAGCGTAAGGGCGAGAATCAGGAATCGCAGAATTCTCATCGCGACGCTACCCCGTCGAACCAGGAACGATCAGCGATTCTACCGCAGCAACTTCGGTATGGCGAAAGCAGCTTGTCAGATGGTCGTTCACCACCCCGACCGCCTGCATGAATGCGTAAGTGATTGTCGTGCCGACGAACTTGAATCCGCGCTGGCTGAGGTCCTTGGAAAGTGCGTCCGACAGAGGCGTTCGGGAGGGCACGTTCGCAGAGGTACGCCAGCGGTTGCGGATCGGATGTCCGTCGACGAAGCGCCACAGATAGGAATCGAAGGAGCCGAACGTCTCGTGCACCGAGAGAAAGGCCTTCGCGTTGCCTACCGTGGCCTCGATCTTGGCCCGATTTCGCACGATGTCGGGATTGACCATCAGGCGATCCCGCCGTGCCTGGGTAAATCGGGCAACGCGCGCGGGATCGAATTCCGCAAACGCCTTTCGGTATCCGGCGCGCTTGCGGAGGATGGTGAGCCACGAAAGGCCGGCTTGCGCGCCTTCGAGGATCAGGAACTCGAACAGGACGCGGTCGTCGTGGACCGGCACGCCCCATTCGTCGTCGTGGTAGCGGATGTACTCCTCGGTGCCGAGGCACCACGGGCAGCGGGCTCGCGGCTTGTCCATGCACGGCATTGTCGTTCATGCCCATGCCCAATGAAAAGGGCGGCCGCAGCCGCCCTTCGTGTGCCGTCCGGGACCTCCGGCTATGCGGTGAAAGCCTGGATACCGGTCTGGGCGCGGCCGAGGATCAGCGCATGAATGTCGTGCGTCCCTTCGTACGTGTTCACCGTTTCCAGATTGACGACGTGCCGCATGACGTGAAACTCGTCCGCGATGCCGTTGCCTCCGTGCATGTCGCGCGCCATCCGGGCGATGTCGAGGGATTTCCCACAGGAATTGCGCTTGACGAGCGAGACCATCTCGGGCGTGGCGCGGCCTTCGTCCATCAGGCGTCCGACGCGCAGCACCGCCTGCATGCCAAGGGTGATCTCGGTCATCATGTTGGTGAGCTTGAGCTGGATGAGCTGGTTGGCCGCGAGCGGTCGCCCGAACTGTTTCCGGTCGAGCACGTACGTCCGTGCGCGGTGCCAGCAGTCCTCGGCCGCGCCGAGCGCTCCCCATGAGATTCCGTAGCGCGCCTTGTTGAGGCAGCCGAAGGGTCCCTTCAGGCCCTGGACGTTGGGGAGGAGGTTCGCTTCCGGCACCGCCACCTCGTCCATCACGATCTCGCCGGTGATCGACGCACGCAGGCTCATCTTGCCTTCGATCTTCGGCGCCGACAGTCCCTTCATTCCCTTCTCCAGGATGAAGCCGCGAATCACGCCGCCATCGTCCTTTGACCAGACCACGAACACGTCGGCGATCGGCGCATTGGTGATCCACATCTTGGACCCCGTGAGCGAGTAGCCCCCCGCGACCTTCTTCGCGCGGGTCTGCATGCTTCCCGGATCCGAACCGTGGTTGGGCTCCGTGAGGCCGAAGCAACCGACGATTTCTCCGGTGGCGAGCCTGGGCAGATATTTCTTGCGCTGCTCCTCGGTGCCATAAGCGTGAATGGGGTGCATGACGAGCGAAGACTGCACGCTCATCGCGGAGCGATAGCCCGAGTCGACGCGTTCCACTTCACGGGCGATGAGCCCATAGCACACGTGGTTCACGCCGGCGCAGCCGTAGCCGTCGATCGTGGAACCGAGAAATCCCAGCGATCCCATCTCGCTCAGGATCTCGCGATCGAACCGCTCCTTCCGGGTTGCCTCGAGCACCCGCGGTTGCAGTTTCTCCTGGCAGTATTCGCGCGCGCTGTCGCGGACCATCCGTTCGTCCTCGGTAAGCTGGTCCTCGAGGAGAAAGGGATCGTCCCACTGGAATACCGCCTTTGCCTTTACGTCGGGTGCGTTCATCTCGGTCCTCCCGGCGCGCTGCCGCGCCTGTTCGCTTCCTTTGCAGCTCATGCCTCCGGCGTGAGCAATGATACGCCCAGGCGCGCGCGGCGCTTGAGCCACGGGCTCGGCCGGTAACGCGGATCTTGATAGAAATCAAAAAGTTCGCCGAGGATGGCGAGAATGCGCGCGGGGCCGATTGCATCGCCCCATGCCAGCGGACCGATGGGATAACCCAACCCGAGCGTGACGGCGCGATCGATGTCCTGCGGCGTCGCGATGCGTTGCTGCGCGATGTCCGCGCCGATGTTGACGATCTGCGCGACGACGCGCTGGGCGATGAATCCGGGACTGTCGTGAATCACCGTGACCGGAACGCCATCCTTCGCGAGCAGCGCGTGCGCGGCGTCCCGCATTGCCGGTGTCGTGAGCGGTGTCGTCATGAGCGTCCGGCGCTTCGTGAGCCCGGCCAGGCAATCCACGGCAACGGTGCGCGCGGGATCGAGCCCTACGGCGAGTGCCGCGGTGGTCGCGTCGCGGCCGAGCGGCGCAACGAGACAGAGCGTGCGATCGTCCGTTGCCGCGCCGCGTTCACCGCGCGGATCGAGTTTGGTCAGGAGATCGTCGAGCTCCGCACCCAGGCCGGCGCGACTCACCCAGACAGGACCGTCTGTCGCAGGAGGCACCGGTGCATCGGCGATCGATTCCGCCTTGCCGTCGGTGTAGCGGTAGAACCCGCGGCCGCCCGATTTCCGGCCGAACAGCCCGGCCACGACACGTTGCGCAGCGATGGGCGAGGGGCGGTAGCGGGGCTCCTGGTAATACTGGTTGTAGATCGACTCCATCACCGAGTGCGACACATCGAGCCCGGTGAGGTCGAGGAGCTCGAAGGGCCCCATCCTGAACCCCGCCCCTTCGCGCAGCACGCGATCGACCTGGTGAAACTCGGCGATGCCCTCGCGCAGGATCTGGAACGCCTCGGTGCCATAGGCGCGGCCCGCGTGATTGACGATGAAGCCCGGCGTGTCCTTTGCACGCACCGGAGCGTGTCCCATGCGCTCGGCGAGCCGGGTGAGCGCCGCGCCCACCCACGGCGCGGTCATCACGCCGTCGATCACCTCCACCACCTTCATCAGAGGAACCGGGTTGAAGAAGTGAAATCCGGCGACCCGGTCGGGCCGCTTGCAGGTGGCGGCAATCGCGGTGACTTGCAGTGACGA
>JBAVOG010000562.1:0-8706 GCA_049691875.1 Burkholderiales bacterium
CCTTCGTGGGCCTGGGCGCGCCGCACTGGGATCCGCACGCGCGCGGGACGATTGTCGGCCTCACGCGGGGCACAACCGACGCACATGTCGCGCGAGCCGCGCTCGAGTCGATCGCCTTCCAGTCGGCGGAAGTGCTGCGCGCCATGGAGCAGGACGCGGGGATAGAGCTCGCGGAATTGCGTGTCGACGGCGGGGCGGCCGCAAACGATCTGCTCATGCAATGCCAGGCGGACCTGCTCGGCGTTCCCGTGGTCCGTCCGCGCGTGCTGGAGACCACCGCGCTCGGCGCCGCGTACCTCGCCGGGATCGCGACGGGCGTCTGGCGCGACCGGCGCGAGATCGCATCGCAGTGGCGAGTGGAGCACCGCTTCACACCGGTCATTTCGCGCGACGAGTCCGCAGCGCGCATGGAACAGTGGCGTCGCGCGGTGGATCGCGCGACTGGCTGGGAACAGTAGGATGAGTGCCGCATTCACCGTTGCACGATACGGAGCCGCATCCCGATGAAGGTCCTGGTCACCGGCGGCGCGGGATTCATCGGATCGCACACCGTCGAGGCGCTGCTCGCCGCGGGCGCGCAGGTCACCGTGCTCGACGACTTTTCCAACGGCAAGCGCGAAAACCTGCCGGCCGCGCACGAACGCCTGGCGGTTGTCGAGGCGGACATTCGCGACCTGGACGCCGTGCGCTCTGCCATCTCCGGCGCGAGCCACGTGTTGCATCTTGCCGCGCAGGTATCGGTGCCGGAATCGATCGCCGATCCGCTCGCTTCGTGCCGTCAGAACGTGCTTGGATTCGTGACCGTGCTCGAGGCGGCGCGTGGAGCGGGCGTGCGGCGCGTCGTCTACGCGTCGAGCGCCGCGGTATTCGGCATGCCGCGCGACCTGCCGCTCTCCGAGAACTCTCCGGTTGCACCGATCTCGCCGTACGGCCTGGAGAAATCCATCGACGAGCAGTATGGACGGCTCTATGCGGAGCTCTACCGGCTTCCGGCGCTCGGACTGCGGTTCTTCAACGTGTACGGCCCCCGGCAGGATCCGCAATCGCCCTACTCGGGCGTGATCAGCAAGTGGCACGGTGCGCTTGCCGCCGGCGCGCCCGTGCGCATTTTCGGCGACGGTCTGCAGACGCGCGATTTCGTCTACGTCGGTGACATTGCCCTGGTGATCGTGCAGGCGCTTTCCGCCACGGCGACCGGTGTCTGCAACGTCGGCACCGGAACGAGCGTCACGCTGCTCGATCTGCTCGCGGCACTGGAGCGGGCCGCGGGCCGCACGGCCGAGCGACGCTTCGAACCCGCTGCAGACGGCGATATCCGGTTATCCGCCACTACGACGACGCGGCTGCGCGAGCACATCGGGTACGTGCCCGCTACCCGGCTCGAGAGCGGGTTGGGAGCGTTGCTGGGTTGGAGCGTAGACCGGCAACAGCGATGACGCCGGTCGGCGCTGCGGTGCGGTAGCTTCTTCCCCTTCTCAAAGAGGAGGGGAAGAATTCCGGACACGCTCAGCAGTCCCCGATCCGCCGCGCGTGACCGTGCATGCGTCGCGTCACGGCCCTCGCATCCAGCCGGATCATGACCTCGTTCTCGTATTCGTACTCGTCGCGCGCGCCGCTGAAACGGTACACGGTGCGCATTCGCAGCGTCACGGGCGCCGTGCATTCGAGGGTCATGGTCATCGTGTCGCCGACCACGCTATAGACCGGGTCGACGCAGTGCGCCTTGCCGGATTCGCGAATCTTCCGGTCCTGATCCTCCCACCCACTCATTGTCTGCGCGTTGAGGCACAGCGTGGTGCGCACGGTCTTCGCCACGGGGTCGTACCCGAGGCGCTTGAGTACGTGGGGCGGCACGTCGGCGATGGAAGCCACCTGCTCGGCGGTGAGATCCTGGATGACTTCCCAGTTTCCGAGCTTGGGCTGGATGGGCGCCCGCGCCTGCGCGCTCACCGTGCCGGAGGTCACTGCAAGCGCGAGCAGCGACACGATCATTGGAGCTACGTGGGGGCGCATCGCATGCGAGCTCGTTTGGGCTCGATCTTAATGACGCGTGCGCGTGCCGCCAAGCGCGGCGGGGACGAATCGCGCAAATCCTCACGTTGCACAGGAATCCGGATCCCTGAATGCGCGGCTAGTCGTGTCTCACCCGAAGCTCCCGGCCGTCGCCCCCGGTTTGGCCGGACTTCGCCACCTCGTGCGCGGAATTGCGCCGTCGGCGAGCGCGGCACATCGGTCCCCGCCCCCAGTCCTCGAATAAAAGGGTCGCGCTACAAGACGCCGCCGGCAGCACGCCAGCGCCTGAATCTGTGCAACACCAGGAGACCTGCGCCGTGGAGCGCAGCGACGAGCGCGCTCGCGAGCACTATCCACACGATGCGCGCGGCAGAACCGACCTCCGAATGCGCGGAGATCTCCACCATGGACCAGAGCACCGCTGTGAACACCGCGAACCCGACCGCCCACATCGCCACAATCTTGAGCAGTTGTCCCGCCTCGTGATCGGGATGCATCCAGGCGAAGAGCATTGCGTGAAGCAGGGTCGCGGGCGCCTCACCCAGCACGAAGAAGAGCAGCAGTCCCGCCATCACGCCTCCCCCCTGCATGCTCCCACCGGGCTGAAAGTCGATCAGCCAGGCCGCGACCGCCACGAAGGGCACCAGGAGCAGCGTGATGAATGCGTGCCACAGCATCCACCATCGCGTCCCGAAGAGAAACGCCACGACCCGATTGCCGTAGACTCCTGAAGCCATTTCGGTCAGCACCCGCTGGTGGGCATCGCAGCCGTCGGATCGGCTATCCGCACGCTCTGAGAGTCACTCGGGTGCAACGAAAGCGGGCGATCGTCTGCCGGACTCGCTGGCACGCACGACTCGCGCCTGTCAGTCGTCGTCGCGCCTCGCCACGCGGCGCAGCGCGTCGGGAACGAAGCGCTCGGAGAAGCCCGCGATGAATCCCCAGACGAGCGCTTTCGCGTAGTCCTGGGCGGTCGCAGGCGCGTAGGAGAGGAAGCCGGCAAAGCCGTCGCACGCTTCGCGCGGGGCGACGCACGCAAACGTCTGCATCGCGGCGCCCGACACCATTCCAGCGGCAATGGCCAGATAGAGCACCAGTGCGCCGATCACGCCCGTGACGGGCGGGATGAGCGAATAGAGGATCAGATAAGGGCTGCGCAGGCGACGCAGGTCCTCGCTCGTGAGCGCCCTGGACATCCCCTCGAGCCGGTAGAGGCGCATCAGCGCGCTGAAGAACGCTCCCATCGCGCCGAAGAGCGCAACGAATACGAGTATCGGCAGGTCGAGCGGTGGCTCCCACCCCCTGCGCGCGTGCGCGAGGATGCTCGGCAGCAGGATCAGCCCTGCAACGGCGAGTGTCGAGATGAAGTAGCTCGAGAGCAACCGTCGGTACACCTCGACGCGAAGGGCCTGCCGCAGTTCCTTTTCCGCAACGGGATTCAAAGGCTCCATATCCATGATCGTTCTCCCTGCTTGCTTCTAACCGGGCGATCCGCACCGACCGTCCGCGCACTGAAGGCCGATTTGGCCGATAAGGCCGACGAAGGGTTCGCGCCAGTCTAGCAAGATTCGCGCGGTGAAAGGAGCGCGTGCCGGCGTGAAAACAGGACCGGCGTCACGCGCAGGGCGACGGAAGGTTGCCGCCTACGCGAGGATCTGCCAGGCCAACACGACTTGGCACACGAATCCGACCGCGAACGCGAGCGTGCGCAGCCACGGGACGCCGAAAGTGTAGACCAGGAGATGCACGAGCCGCGCCCAGAAGTACGTCGCGCAGGCCGCCGCGGTCGCTTCGTTTCGGACGTTCATCGCACCTACAATCAGCACGAGCGCCGCGAACACCACCAGATTCTCGACGGCGTCGTGGTGTGCCGCCTTCATCCGTGTCGCTCACGGCGCGAGGGGCTTGGGATTTTCCGGGTAGCCGACCGCGTCGAAGAGCCCTCGGACCACGATCATGTTGAGGATGCAGGGAATCCAGATCAGGCCTGCAAGCAGTGCCGTC
This sequence comes from Burkholderiales bacterium, assembly GCA_049691875.1. Classification (GTDB taxonomy): domain Bacteria; phylum Pseudomonadota; class Gammaproteobacteria; order Burkholderiales; family SG8-39; genus JAABRB01. Next base: position 4,018 of record JBAVOG010000562.1, read on the forward strand.
AATGCGAGGTACTTGTGTTCCATGCTCATCGTGCTGCCGTCCTTGGTCGTTCTGACTGAACACTTCTCGTATTCGCGGCTCCGGGCGCGCGTCACCGCTGGCCGATGTTGCTCTTTCGCAGAACTTCCGCGTCGCCCGGGAAATGAAACCACTTCTGGGCCGATTTGGACCAGATGTGCAGCTTCGGATCGAGCCAGTCCGTATCGTCGAACGTGCCTCCGGCAAGGCCCAGCGCGCCGGGTAGTACCTCGGGATACCAGTAGACCGACGTTCCGCAGTTCTCGCAGAAATGGATGCGCACCTTTCGTCCGGCGTCCGACACGCGCTCGTAGATCCGGGTCGCACCGCCGGCGAGCGCGACGGCCTCACGGGGAAAGTAGCAGCCGATCCCGAATGCGCTGCCCGATCGCCGCTGGCAGTCCTTGCAGTGGCACACGGAGATCCGGACCGGATCTCCGCGGGTCTCGAATCGGACTGCGCCACACGCGCAGCCGCCCGTGCGCTTGGCAGACTCAGTCATTCTGTCCTCTCTCCCTCACCCTGCGACAGGCAGCCAACGACCGCGTCCTTCAGTTGTCCGGCGCGATGCGTATCAATCGCTTGCCGAGATTCTCGCCCCGGTAGAGGCCGGCGATCGAGCCGGGGGCACGATCGATGCCCTCGAGAATGTCCTCACGATAGCGGATCGCACCGCTGCGCACCCATTGCGCGAGCGCCGCACGCGCCTCGGCGAACCGCGATGCGAAGTCGAAGATCACGAAGCCCTGGACGCGCGCGCGCTTCACCAGCAAGTGGCGCTCGATTCGCGGCCCTTGCGGTACTGGATCCCAGCTCTGGATCGATGCCGTGCCGCATATCGCGACGCGTGCCCCGATTCGCAAGCAGCGGTAAACCGCGTCGCTGATCGCGCCGGCGGTGTTGTCGTAGTAGACGTCGATGCCATCGGGGCACGCGGCGGCGAGCGCAGCATCGAGATCGTCGCGCTTGTAGTCGATGGCAACGTCGTATCCGAATTCGTCCTGGCACAAGCGCATCTTTTCCGCGCCACCCGCGATGCCCACCGTCTTGCAACCCTTGATCTTCGCGATCTGGCCGACGCATGATCCGACCGCGCCCGCGGCAGTCGACACGACCACCGTGTCGCCGGATCTGACCTGGCACACGTCGAGCAATCCGAAATACGCGGTGAGCCCGTTCAGCCCGAGGACACCGAGCGCGGCCGAGAGCGGCAGATCGGTCTCGGTGACGCGGCTGTCCACCGCCCGCGCGTCGATCGCGGCATAGTCTTGCCACCCGAACCATCCGGTAACGAGATCGCCGGGGCGGAATTCGGGATGCTTCGACTCCTCGACGCGACCTGCCGCCATCGAGCGCATCACTGCGCCGATTGCGACCGGCTCGGAATAGTTGGCGACCGCGCTGACCCAGCCGCGCATCGCGGGATCCACCGAGAGGTAGCGGTTCCGGACGAGAATCTGGCCGTCGCCGATCGTGGGCACCGGACGCTCGACGATTGCGAAGTGCTCGGCGTCCGGGATCGCCGCGGGCCGTGCCGTGAGCAGGACCTGCCGGTTGACGCGCGCCTGTTCTGGCATCCGGAATCTCCTCGGTCGGTACGCGATTCGCCCGCTGGCCGTCGTCCGCGCGCGCCCAGATTGCACCAGTTAGGGACTCTAGCAGGTGACGGAACTCGCCGACGACGTGCCCGGCCGGGGCAGGATCCGGGTAACGCTGTCGACAAGTCCGACAACGGACGTCGTCGGGGTCGACGCATTTCGAGATGTGACGTGGGCGTACTGCGCTGCACAACGCCCCGAGCGTGCCGCCCCTTGCGACCCGCCGTCCGACCCGCTGCGACCTAGTGCACAGTCCGGTCCCTCGGCTTGCGAAGTTCGTCACGCCGCGGGGGATCGGTGTGAGCCGGCACCGCGATGTGGCGTGCTTGTTGCGTCTCGATGCCCAGTCGCGCCGACAGTGTCGGCGCAAAGGTAGTCGGGAGGCGCCAATGCTGGAAATTCTGCTGATCCTCGGGGTCATGGTCTACATAGTGTGGAAGCTCGACTCGCATCACTTCGAGCAGGTGCAGGCGCTTTGGCGCGACGAAGCCTCGCAAGACGAGCACCCGCGCGCGCCCGCAGCCCTGCCGCGACCACGGCTCGCCATCGAGGGAACCCAGCGCCCCTTCATTCGCAACAAGCAGTTCGTGAAAGGATTCGGGGTGAATCCGGTCACCGTGCAGGACATGCGCGTGTATGCGAGCATCGGCTGCTTCGACCAGTTTCCGGATTCGATGCAATCGTTCCTGCGCGACCTCCACGAGGCCGGCGGCGCGGTCGGCTCGGGAATCATGGAGCTGCTGTTCCACGGACGCCGGCTCGGCGACGGAGAAGCGGTCTATTTCGCGCTCGTGCAGTCCGGGACGTCGCCGCGGGTCGTGACGTTCGTCGATCGCCTGCGCCTGAGCTGACCCTTCACAGCTCGTACATCTCGCCGGTTCCGGCGATTGCGTTCTGGATTGCCGCGCGCGTGAGCTGCGGCGAGAAGAGCTCGATGAAATCATAGACGTAGCCGCGCAGATAAGCGCCGCGGCGCACCGCAACGCGCGTCGTGTTGCTCTCGAAGAGATGGTCAGCGTCGATCGCGCGCAAGGCGCGGTCGTGCAACGGATCGAAGGCCATTGCGGCGATGATTCCCACCCCCAATCCGACCTCGACGTAGGTCTTGATCACGTCGGCATCGAGTGCCGCGAGCACGGGCTCGAGCGTGAGCCCCTTCGCGCGAAACGCGCGGTCGATGTGCGCGCGCCCGGCGAACTCGGTGCTGTAAGTGACGATCGGGTAGCGCGCCAGTTCCTCGATCGAGAGCCGCTCGACGCCGGCGAGCGGGTGACCCGCCGGCACGATCGCGCAGTGGTTCCAGTGATAGCCGGGCAACGCGAGCAGCTCGGGGTACTGGTCGAGCGCCTCAGTCGCGATGGCGAGGTTCGCCTCGCCACGCACCACGAGCGCGGCGATCTGGGTCGGACTGCCCTGCATGAGCGCAAGCCGCACACCCGGAAAGCGGGCGCGAAAAGCATGCACCACTCGCGGCAGCGCATAGCGTGCCTGTGTGTGGGTCGTCGCGATGGTGAGTCCGCCGGTATCGGCGCCGGCGTACTCGCGCGCCGTATCGCGAAGGTTGTCGGCCTCTTGTAGTAAGCGCTCAATAACTTCCAGGATCGCCTTGCCGGGCTCGGTGAGCCCGGTGAACCGCTTGCCGCGCCGGGCAAAGATCTGGACTCCCAGCTCACTCTCCAACTCTTTGATCTGCTTGGATATCCCGGGCTGGGAGATATAGAGGACGTGGGCCGCCTCGGTCAGATTCAAGCCCTGCCGAACGGTCTCGCGGACGAACCGGAGCTGTTGAAGGGTCATTCCCGTGGGTTCCTATATTCCTTGAAGATCTATACATCTATCCAATCCGTCTTTGTGATTATAAACGGCCCTCTTAGCATTGCCCGAGCGACTTCCCGCTTTCCGGCCAGGCCGGTGAATCGATCAGGGCCATGTACCACTACGACGAAATCGACCAGCGCATCGTTGACGAGCGCGTCCGGCAGTACCGTGACCAGACCCGTCGCTACCTCGCGGGCACGTTGTCCGAGGACGCCTTCCGCCCGCTGCGGTTGCAGAACGGCCTCTACATCCAGCGCCACGCGCCGATGCTGCGCATCGCGGTTCCGTATGGACTGCTCTCCGCGCGCCAGCTCCGCAAGCTCGGCGCGATCGCGCGCCGCTACGACCGCGGGTACGGACATTTCAGCACCCGGCAGAACCTGCAGCTCAACTGGGTACGACTCGAGGACGTGCCGGACATCCTGGCAGAGCTCGCCACGGTACAGATGCACGCCATCCAGACGTCGGGCAACTGCATCCGGAACATCACGACCGATCACCTTGCCGGCGTCGCGCCGGACGAGCTCGTCGATCCCCTGGTCTGGTGCGAAGTGTTGCGCCAGTGGGCGACGTTGAATCCGGAGTTCGCCTACCTCCCGCGCAAGTTCAAGATCGCGGTGAACGGCGCATGCGAGGACCGCGCGGCGACACTCGTGCACGACATTGGGCTGCATGCGGTCCGCGCGCCCGATGGCGAGACGGGTTTTCGGGTGAGCGTGGGGGGCGGCCTCGGCCGCACCCCGATGATCGGCCACGTCATTCGCGACTTCCTGCCCTGGCGGCACCTGCTCACGTATCTCGACGCGATCCTGCGCGTGTACAACCGTCACGGCCGCCGCGACAACAAGTACCGCGCGCGCGTCAAGTTCCTCGTGAAGGAGCGCGGCGCAGCGGAATTCACGCGCGAAATCGAAGCGGAATGGGCAATGCTGAAGGACGGTCCGGCGACGCTCATCAGCGAGGAAGTGGAACGGATAGCCGCGCGCTTTCCGCGCCCGAACTACGCGACGCTTCCCGCACACGACGCCGGACTTCTCGCACGGTTGGACCGCGACGCCGCCTTTGCGCGCTGGCACAGCCGCAACGTGCACCCGCACAAGATGCCCGGCTATGCCGCCGTGACGGTTTCGCTGAAGCGCCCTGCGACGCCGCCCGGCGACGTGACTGCCGACGAGATGGACGCGATCGCGGCACTCGCCGACCGCTACTCGTTCGGCGAATCGCGCGTGACCCACGAACAGAATCTCGTGCTTGC
>JBAVOG010000563.1:0-2130 GCA_049691875.1 Burkholderiales bacterium
AACCACCCCGGCTGCTTCGCAGCCACCCCTCCTTGAAAAGGAGGGGAGCAACCTCGCATTCGACGCTCACAGGATGTACTACGCCGAACTCCTCCTCGTCGGCCTGATCTGGGGTTGCACCTACGCGATGATGGCGCTCGGCCTCACGCTGGTGTACGGCCTGCTGCGCATCCTGCACGTCGCGCAGGCGACGGTGTTCACGCTCGGTGCGTACGTCGGACTGCTCGTGGCGAATTACACCGGAAGCATGGCGGTTGCCTTCGTCGCGGGGGCGGTTTCCGCCGGCGTGCTCGGGCCGCTGATCTTCCGGTTCATCTATCAACCGATCCTCGACCGGCCGCCCTTCGTCGCCCTCGTCGCGTCGATCGGCGTGCTGATCGCGATGGAGGACGGCTTCCGTCTGCTCTTCGGCCCCTACGGACTCTCGTTCGCGCACAATACCTGGTTCACGACGACCTACAGCGTCGCAGGCATGACCGTGAATCTCGTGCAGGTCTCGATGGTGGTTGCGGCCATCGTGCTGCTGTCCGCGTTTGCCCTCTTCGCGACGCGCACGCGTGCAGGCGTCGCGTGGCGCGCCACGGTGTCCGATCCGCCGATGGCCGAGAGCTTCGGCGTCAGCGTCACCGGCGTGCGCTACACGAGCTTCCTCATCGCCTCGGTGCTGGCGGGCATCGCCGGCGTGCTCGTCGGCCTGCTCAACAATCTCGTCGAGCCCGGAATGGGCAGCGTGATCGCCTACAAGGGGCTCGCGATCATCGTGCTCGGGGGCCTCGGGAGCGTTGCGGGAACGCTCGTCGCAAGCCTTGCGCTCGGGGTGGTCGAAAGCTTCGGCACCGTCTTCCTCGACAAGCTGCTCGACCGCGACGCGATCGCGTTCCTGTTCCTGATCATCGTGCTGATGATCCGGCCGCAAGGGCTGCTCGGAAAGCGATGAAGGCGACGACGGGACGACGCTGATGGACTACTACCTCTCGGTGGCCACGTTCGCGGCACTGAACGTCATCCTCGCGCTGGGCCTCAATCTCATCAGCGGGTTCTGTGGGCAGGTGAGCCTCGGGCACGCCGCGTTCTACGGGCTAGGCGCCTACGCGGCGGCGCTGTGCTCGGTCGCAGGCTTGCCGTTCCCGATCGCGATTCTTGCCGGCGTGCTGGTCGCGGGCATCTTCGGCATCGTGGTCGGGTTTGCCGCGTTGCGCGTGCGCGAGGACTTCCTCGCCATCGTCACCATGGGTGTCGGATTCCTGTTTCTCGGCGCAGTTCGGAAGCAGTCGTGGCTAGGCGCCGAGATGGGCATCGCGAAGATCCCTTCGCCGCTGGACAAGTGGGGCTATGCGGCGCTCGCGATCGGCGCGGCCGTCGCCCTCGTCGCGCTCAGCCTGCATGTCCGGCGCAGCTGGATGGGGCGCGCGTTCGGCGCAGTGGCGCAGGACGAGGATGCCGCCCGAACGATCGGCATCGACGTCGCCGGTTACAAGATCGCCGCGTTCTTCCTCGGGACCGCCGCCGCCGGGCTCGCGGGGGGGATCTACGCGCACATGACGCAGCTCATCATCCCGGACACGTTCAACTTCATCCAGTCGATCACCATTCTCGCGATGGTGGTGATCGGGGGCATCGGCTCGACGCTCGGCGTCGTCGCGGGCGCGATCCTGCTCACGTTGATGCCGGAGCTCTTCCGGTTCATCAACGACTACAAGCTGCTCGTGTACGGCGGCCTGCTGCTCCTGGTGATGCGATTCAGCCCGGGCGGCCTCGCAGGGCTCCTGCAGCGCATCGGCGTGAGGCTCGCGTGACGCTCCTCGCGGCCCGCAACCTCTCGATCGCGTTCGGCGGCGTGCACGCGGTCGAAGATGTCTCGCTCGCGGTGACGAAGGGCGAGCTGGTCGGACTGATCGGCCCCAATGGGGCGGGCAAGACCACGCTGCTCAGGCTGCTGACCGGCATCTTCTTGCCGGACTCAGGTCAGGTGTTCTTCGAAGACCGTGACGTCACCCGCATGCCGATTCACCGCCGCGCACAGCTCGGCTTCGCGCTCACCCATCAGATCGTGCGCCCCTTCCGCGACATGACGCTCGCCGAGAACGTGATGATGGCCGCCGCGGGCGAGTTGACGGCGCGGCCCTGGCG
>JBAVOG010000564.1:0-3761 GCA_049691875.1 Burkholderiales bacterium
GGAAGCGGCCGACCGGTTGTGCGCGCGCGCGGCGTCGCCCGAGCTCTCGGCGTTTCTCGCGCGCCTGCACGCCGGGCACGGCGTCGAGATTCGCCTCCGCGCCGGAATCGAATCGCTCCGACCCGCACCCAGCGGAGGGATCGTCGCGGTCCTTGCCGACGGTACGGAGGTCGCGGCGGATACGGTGTTGATCGGCGTCGGCATCGTGCCCAACGTCGAGCTGGCTCGCGATGCGGGGCTCGACGTCAAAAACGGCATCGTGGTCGATGACCAGGGGCGGACGTCGGATCCGGACATCTTTGCGGCAGGCGACGTGGCCGATCAGCCGGGAGCACGACTGGGGCGCCGGGTCCGCCTCGAATCCTGGCAGAACGCGCAGGACCAGGCGATCGTTGCGGCGAAGGCGGCGCTGGGTGGCGATGCGCGGCACGATCCGTTGCCGTGGTTCTGGTCGGATCAATACGAATCGAACATCCAGATGCTCGGCATGCCGGAGAGCTGGCCCGATGCCGTCCGTCGCGGCGACATCGCAGGCGCCAGCTTCAGCCTCTTCTACGTCCGGGACGACAAGATCGAGGCAGTCGTGTCGATCAATGCCCCGCGCGACTTGCGGGCGGCGCGGCGGCTGATCGATCAAAAGAAGCCCGTGCGAGCCGCCGACCTTGCCGACCCGGCGGTCAATCTGCAAAAACTCTGAACGTGGAAGACTCAGATCGATAGCCGTCGCCTTCCCCGGGCCCCGTCACGCGTCTCCAGAGGAACGTGCGGCAGGACCCGGGGCGCGATGGCAGTAGCCGTCGAGTGACGGCTACGTTGCTGCGATTGCGCTCGGAGCGTTCAGTTGGTCTTTCCCTTGCAATCGGGATGCTGGGGAGTTTTCTGGCAGTCGACCTTCGGCTGGTCGGCACTGGTGGTATCGCCTGCCGCGAGCACGCTGCCACCAAAACCGCCAATGCACGCGGCGACGACGATCGGAACTACCTTGAGAAGAGCTTGCTTCGGTGCCATCGAGAGAACCTCCTTGTGGTTGCAAGTGAATCGAGCCTATGTGGCTCGACCCCTCCTACGCAGCAACCATGCCAAGATCTGATACTTCCTTGAGTTCAGGGAGTTAGCGAATTGTTCCCGGCAGCCCGGCGATGAAACCGTCGGGGTGGCACGGCACGAAATCATCGCGGAGACGCAACCGGCTGATTTCGAATGGTTCGCGCTGTCGCCGTCGCGCGACGCGGGACAATGATCATCGCACCGGCGCGCCAATTCGCGGGCGATCGGCGAGCGTGAGAGTCAGCGCCGCATCGCGGCTTCGTGGAAGCTTGGATCGTAGTACTTCATCGGCTCGGTCAGATTCTTCTTCGGCATGCCGAACTTGGAACGCAGCTGCAGCACGGTCCGCACGCCCTCGATGTCGATCCTGGCCTGCTTCTGAAAGCCTTCCTCGGGGCTCAGCAGGAGACGGTATGCAGCCCGCGCGATCTCCGGCAGGCTGCCCGGGACATTCCGGGCGAAAATCGCCAGCGCCTCGTCCACGTTCGTCGGATCGTAGAGCCAGTCGACGGCATCGGACCAGGCGCGGATGTACCCGACAACGGTGGCGCGATTCGCGTCGGCCCAGGTCTTGCGCGCACCTCCGACGAGTCCCTGGTAGCGGCCGAGCACGTTTACGGCACTGGCGAGGCGATTGAATCCCTTTGCTTCGGCACGCACCTCGAAGGGCGTCATCAGGAGCGTCCCGGCGTGCTTTTTCTCCAGCAATGCCTCGAAGCGCTGGAGGACTCCTCCCGCCTTCTCGATCGTGTAGTCGGGCTCCCTGAGCCCACCGCGCTCCAGGATCTCGAGCAGCACGAACGCGAAGCCGGTCGTGCGCGCATCGACCGACAGCACCTTGCCGCGGAGGTCCGCGATGGATTTCACCTCGGGCACCGTGACCAGCCTCAGGAACGCGGTGTCGCTTCCCATGAATGCAAAGAGATCGGGACCGAGGACGTCGACTTCGCCTTGCCCTTCCCGGTAGGCGACCAGGTTGTCGATCCCGGTCATGGCGATGTCGAACCTTCCCTCGATGAGTCCCGTGAGCTGAAAGACGGAGTTCGGCGTCAGCGTAAGGGTCACGGCGATGTCGTTCTGCGCAAACAGGCCCTGCTCCTGCGCGACCCAGATCGGCCAGTTGAAGCCGCCGGGAAAGACGATGACGTTCACGGGTTTCACGGGCTCTCCTCGGTCGTTAGCAGGGTGTTGAAAAATGCCTGCCCCGGCGGCTTCGAGTGGCGAATTTCGCCTGCGGGGCAAACCCCGGTCGCACGAACAAGGGGGAAAGCCCCCTTGTAAAACCCCCGGAACGAACAAGGGGCGAGCCCCTTGTATATTCCCTGGATGCGTGCGCGGAGTTTTTCAACATACTGTTAGGTGCGCCGCACCGATCCGGATTGGCACGCGGGCGCGAAGGCGCGTGCGCGAAGGATAGCGCGCGGAGCGTTCGGGCGCGCTCAATCGATCGTCCAGCCCGCACGGTAATCCGGGAAGCGTGGCCGCCACCCGAGCACACGGCGCGCACGTTCGTTGCTGACGCGAAAGCTGGGAAGCAACGGTGGTCCGTCCGACGCAGGAGGCGGCGCGGCGTTCACGCTTGCGACGAACTCGTACAGCTCCCGGTAAGTGACCGGGCAGTCGTCGACGACATTGAATACCTGCGCCGCGATATCGGATTCTGCGGCACGCACCACCGCATCGGCCATGTCGTCGACGTGAACGAGCGAAACGTAGTCGCCCCCATCTCCGGGCACCGCGAGTTGCCCGTCGCGCGCGAGCCGGTTCAGGTATTCCATCCGGTCGCTGCCGCGCCCGTAAAAGGCGCCTCCGCGCAGAATCACCCAGGGCAGGTCGCTCTCGCGCACGGCGTGCTCCATGTCGCGTGCGGACTCGAGACGAGGGCTCGGCCGGACCGGCGCGTCCTCGTCGGCGACGACATCGCGCGGGCCGACGAGCAGCATCGCGACGCTCTGCTGGACGTAGCGGGGCCGACCATGACTGCGGGCCGCAGCAAGGAGATTTCGCGTGCCTGCGCTGCGCACCCGGTCATTCGCCGACCAGTCCGATTGCGTACCGGTGCGGGGGATGACCGTGGCGAGGTGAAGCACCGCATCGCACCCTGCGAGCGGCGCGGCGAGCGTCTCGGCACAGAGGATGTCTCCGCGCACGGCGTGCACGCGCGGATGCGTCGCGAGCTTGGCCGGATCGCGGGCGACGGCGACGACTTCGTGGCCGCGATCGAGCAGTCGCGCGATCACCGGTCGGCCGAGAACGCCGGTTGCGCCGAGGATGGCCACTTGCATTTGCCGGCTGTCTCGCTAGTACTTCGCGTTCCCCGGTGTCCTAGGAAAAGGGATCGCATCCCGGACGTTCGAGAGCCCGGTGACGTAAGCGACTGTCCGCTCGAGCCCGAGGCCGAAGCCGGCGTGCGGCACCGTGCCGTAACGGCGGAGGTCCCGGTACCAGCTGTAGTGTTCCGGGTCGAGGCCCGACTCGGCCATGCGAGCATCGAGCACCTCCAGACGCTCCTCGCGCTGGCTCCCGCCGATGATCTCGCCGATTCCCGGCGCAAGGACGTCCATCGCGGCAACGGTCTTCTCGTCGTCGTTGACGCGCCTGTAGAAGGCCTTGATGCCTTTCGGGTAGTTCAGGACGATGACGGGCTTCCTGGCGTGCTTCTCGGTCAGGTAGCGCTCGTGCTCGGACTGCAGGTCGATGCCCCACTTCACGGG
>JBAVOG010000565.1:0-5770 GCA_049691875.1 Burkholderiales bacterium
TCGTAGGGCATGCCGCGATTGAGAAAGAAAAGCTCGAGCCCCTTGCGGTCATCGGTGAATAGCTGCAGGTCGACATCGGCATAGCGGCTTGCGGTGCCCTTCAGCACCGGCCCGGAAAGATAAGGGCGGAAGGCTTCCAGCCCGCGCATCGCATCGAGCGCGGCATAGCGCAGCGCCTGTAGCCGCTCGCGCTGCTCGTCGCCCTGGTAGAGGGAGAGATACGCAAGCAGCTCCGATTCGACTTCTTCGTTGGTCGGCAGCGCCTGCGTTTCGACCGCGCCGAGCTGACGCGCTGCCTTGCGCTTCGCCGAGGCGAGGTCTTCGACGCCATCCTCGGCCATGATGCGCGCCGCCGCGGCGGCGATCCGGGCGCGCATCTGCGAGTGCTTGAGCTTGTTCTCTCTGGGCATGCGGCGGGTGCGGCGCGAGCGGAATGACAATCTTACCCCACGGGGCCAACGCGACCGGCGGATACAATTCACGCCCATGCACCTGCACATCCTCGGCATCTGCGGCACTTTCATGGGCGGGCTCGCGGTGCTTGCGCGCGCCGCCGGCCATCGCGTGACCGGTTGCGACGCGAACGTGTACCCGCCGATGAGCGATCAGTTGCGCGCCGCGGGCATCGACCTCGTCGAAGGTTACGGTGCCGATCAGGTCGCGCTCGCCCCCGATCTCTGGGTGATCGGCAACGTCGTCACGCGCGGCAATCCGCTCATGGAGGCGATTCTCGATCGCGGTGATCGCTACATTTCGGGCCCGCAGTGGCTCGCCGAGCACGTGCTGCACGGGCGCTGGGTGCTGGCGGTGGCCGGCACGCACGGCAAGACCACCACCTCCGCGATGCTCGCCTGGATCCTGGAGCACGCGGGACATGGACCGGGATTCCTGATCGGGGGCGTCCCGACGAACTTCGGGCTCTCCGCGCGCCTGGGGACCGGCCCGCACTTCGTGATCGAGGCGGACGAGTACGACACCGCCTTCTTCGACAAGCGCTCGAAGTTCGTCCACTACGGGCCGCGGACCGCCATCTTGAACAACATCGAGTTCGATCATGCCGACATCTTCGCCGATCTTGCAGCGATCGAGCGGCAATTTCACCACTTCGTGCGAACCATCCCTGGCGGCGGGCTGATCGTGGCAAATGGTGACGACACGGTGGTGGGGCGGGTCCTCGCTCAGGGGTGCTGGACGCCTGTCCAACGATTCGGCGCGCACGGAACGTGGCGAGCGAATGCGCTCGATGCGGCGCGCTTCGACGTCATGCACGACGGCCGGTGGGTCGGCACGGTTGAGTGGGCACTCACTGGTGAGCATAACCGCGCCAACGCGCTCGCTGCGATGGCCGCCGCCTGGCATGCCGGGGTGGCGCCGGAGCGGGCGATCGAGGCGCTCGGTGCCTTCACGAACGTCAAGCGGCGCATGGAAGTGAGGGGCAAGGTCGGCGGCGTGACCGTGTATGACGACTTCGCGCACCATCCGACGGCGATCACCGTCACAATCGCTGGCCTCCGCAGCGCCGTCGGCGCGGCGCGCATCCTCGCCGTACTCGAGCCCCGCTCGAACACCATGAAGCTCGGCGTCATGAAAGCGGAGCTCGCCCCGAGCCTTGCCGCGGCCGACCGCGTGTTCTGCTACACCGCGAACCTCGGTTGGGATGCGGCGCCGGTCCTCGCGCCGCTCGGCGCGCGGGCGACTTGCCACGACGACCTCGACGCGCTCGTTGCAGCTATCGTCGCCGAGGCGCGCGCGGGCGACCACGTGCTCGTCATGAGCAACGGCGGGTTCGGCGGCATCCATGCCAAGCTGCTGGACCGGCTCGCTGCCGCTCGCCCGTGATCATCTACCTGCACGGCTTCAACAGTTCTCCGCAGTCGCACAAGGCGCAGCACTTCGGGCGGGAGATGGCGCGGCCCGGTCTGGGCGAGTGCTTCGTCTGCCCCAGGCTGCCGCATCGCCCGGCCGAGGCGATCGCGCTCGTCGAGTGCGAGTTCGCGAAGCACACCGCAAGCGAGGTCACGTTCGTGGGCAGCTCGCTCGGCGGCTTCTACGCGACCTATCTCGCCGAAACGCACGGGACGCGCGCGGTGCTGCTCAACCCGGCCGTCACGCCCCAAGCCGATCTCGAGAGCTACCTCGGCACGCAGCGCAATCTCTACAGCGGCGAGGAGTACGAGCTCACGCCCGCGCATCTCGCCGAGTGGCGTGCGCTGGCCGTGCCGGTCACGCGCCCGGAGCGCTACCTGCTGATCGTCGAGACTGGCGACGAGGTGCTCGATTATCGCGCCGCAGTGGCCAAGTACCAGGGCGCGCGCCAGATCGTCGTGCCGGGCGGCGACCACACGCTGAAGAGTTTCGCGGAGCACATTCCGCTGATTCTCGAGTTCGCCGGGCTCGTGCCTGCCTGAAGCGCCTTGCCCGGACCCGGGCACGTCCCGGAAACGGGGCCGCCGGCCGGTATAATCACCGACCCCCATTCGACCGCGCCCCGGACGTGCCCCCGGACGTTCGGCGCCCGACTTCTTCCTGTTCGGATTCCCACCCATCAGCTTGTCGCCATGAACGTGCTCTACGAGGAAGACGGATCGTTCAAGGTGGGCACCGTGCTCGCCGAGACCGACGCCGCCATGCAGATCGAGGCCGCCTCGGGCAAGCGCGTGAAGGTGAAGCGCGCGAACGTGCTGCTCGACTTCAAGGAAGGCGGGCTCGCGGATTTTCTCGAGCGCGCGAATGCCGCGGCCGAAGAGATCGAGGTCGATTTCCTGTGGCAGGTCTGCGGCGCTGACGAATTCGGCTTCGCCGACCTCGCGGCGGAGTACTTCGGCCGTGCGCCGGTGCCGGTCGAGGCGGCGAGTGTGCTGCTGCGGCTGCACTCCGCACCGATCTATTTCCACCGCAAGGGCCGCGGGCGCTACAAGTCGGCGCCCGAAGAGACGCTCAAAGCCGCGCTCGCGGGGATGGAGCGCAAGCGTCGTCAGGCCGAGCAGATCGCCGAATGGGTCGCGATGCTCAAGCGCTCGGAGCTGCCCGATGCGTTCCGGCCGATCCTGCCGCAACTGCTCTACAAGCCCGACCGCAACCGCATCGAGACCAAGGCGTGCGAGGAAGCCTGCGAGGAGACGGGACTGAGCGTGCCCAAGCTTCTCGCCAAGTGCGGCGCGCTGCCTTCGAGCCACGACTACCATTTCGGTCGCTTTCTCTTCGAGCACTTCCCGCGCGGCGTGGAGTTCCCTGCGCTGGAGGTGCCGGAGCCGCCAAACGATCTGCCGCGCGCCGCAGTGCAGGCCTTCAGCCTCGACGACGCCACCACCACTGAGATCGACGATGCGTTCTCCGTGACGTGGCTCGACGAGCGCACGGCGCGCGTGGGCATCCACATCGCCGCGCCCAGCCTCGCGATAGCCCCGGGCGCGCAGATCGACGCCGTCGCACGCGCGCGACTTTCCACCGCCTACATGCCCGGCACGAAGATCACCATGCTCCCGCCGGACGTTATCGAGCGGTTCACGCTCGCCGAAGGTCAGGCGCGCCCGGCGGTGTCGCTCTACGTGGACGTCGATCGCAACTCCTTCGAGATACGCAGTACCGATACGCGGCTGGAAGACGTGCCGATTGCGGCCAATCTGCGCCACCACGACGTCGACGTGCTGAACGATCACTTCGCCGCCGGAGCGCACGGCGGGGACGGCCAGTTCGTCGCCGAGCTCTGGTTTCTGTACGGTTTTGCGCGCGCACTCGAGACCGAGCGCGGCAAGGGACCGACGGTGTCGGGCGACCGTGTCGAATACAGCTTTTACGTCGAGGACGATCGCGTGCGCATCGAGCCGCGGAAGCGCGGCGCGCCGCTCGATGTGCTGGTCGCCGAGCTGATGATCCTCGCCAACAGCTCATGGGGTCGACTCCTCGACGAGCGCGGCGCGGCCGCGATCTATCGCGCTCAAAGCCCGGGTGCGCGCGTGCGCATGACGACCGCGGCGGCCGAGCACCAGGGGCTGGGCGTGAGCCACTACGCATGGTCGACCTCGCCGCTGCGCCGCTACGTCGACCTCGTCAACCAGTGGCAACTGTGCGCCGTTCTGCAGGGCGAGCCGCCGCCGTTCGCGCCCGGCTCGGAGGCATTGCTCGCGGCGCTGCGAGATTTCGAAATCACCTATGCTGCGTACGACGAGTTCCAGCGCCACATGGAACACTACTGGTGCCTGCGCTGGCTCGTGCAGGAAAAGGTGGGCTTGGCCCGGACCACCGTCGTGCGGGACAATCTGGTCAAGTTCGCGGATCTGCCTCTCTATGTGCGGGTGCCGTCGCTGCCCGACCTGGAACCCGGGGACGAGGTCATGGTCGAGGTCGAGGAGGTCGATCTCATTGACACCCAGGTACGTTGCGTCTATAAGAAGGTCCAGCAACAAGAATCGGCTTGAAGTAAAGCTTAGAATATACTGATTTATAACGGCTAATAGAGAAGAAACCCAGGTCAAATTGCAGGTCATGTCGGCACAATTCGCCCCGCCGGATCCGCCTGCCGGCGTGCTGGTCGCGGCGCTCGTCGTCTCGATCCTGCTGCACACATTCGCGCTCTCGCTCAATTTCCGCATGCCCGACCTGACGCGGCTGAAGCCGCCGCCGCAGACGCTCGACGTCGTGCTCGTGAACAGCAAGACCAAGACGACACCGGACAAGCCGGAAGTGCTCGCGCAGGCGCCCCTGGATGCGGGTGGCAACGTCGAGGAAGACCGGCGCGCCAAGACCCCGCTGCCGGTCATCAAGCAAGATCAGCGCGGCGACGACGTCAAGGAAGCGAAGAAGCGCGTGCAGCAGCTCGAGGTGAAGCAGCGCGAGCTCCTGCGCCAGGTGCAGGTGAAGAAAGCGCCCGCCATCGTGCCGCCTCCGCCGCAACCCGAGCCCGTGCCGACACCCGAGCCGCCGCAGATCTCCGGACTCGATCTCGCCAACCGTGCGCTCGCCATCGCGCGCATGGAAGCGCAGGTCTCGCGGCAAGCCGAGGACTACGCGAAGCGGCCACGCCGGAAGTTCGTGGGCGCGCGCGCCGCGGAAACCCGCTATGCGATGTACGTCGAGTCGTGGCGGCAGAAGGTCGAGCGGATCGGCAACATGAACTATCCCGAGCAGGCGCGCGGCCGCATCTACGGCAGCCTGCGCCTCACCGTCGCGATCAAGTCCGACGGCTCGGTCGAGTACATCCAGGTGGATCGGCCCTCCGGCCATGGCGTTCTCGACCGCGCGGCCGAGCGCATCGTGAAGCTCGCGTCGCCCTTCTCGGCCTTCCCGGACAACATCCGGCGCGACACCGACATCCTCGTCATCACGCGCACGTGGACGTTCGCGCACGGCGACCGTCTGTACGGAGACTGATCGTACGGGGATTGATCGCGGCGTAGCGCCCCGCGAGACCACGGGGAGATTCCCGTCAGGACGTTTCGCGCATGACTGTACGCAATGACTGACCGGTACGCCGTCGTCGGCAACCCCGTCGCGCACTCCATGTCGCCGGAGATCCACGCCGCGTTCGCGCGCGAGACCGGGCAGGACATCGCCTACACGCGCCTGCATGCACCGCTCGACGAATTCGCACGCACGGTCGAGGCGTTTCGCGCGAGCGGCGGCAAAGGCCTGAACGTCACCGTGCCCTTCAAAGGCGAAGCGTTTCGTCTCGCCACCGAGCGCACCGAGCGGGCGCTCGCGGCGGAAGCGGTCAACACGCTGCGCTTCGACGACGGACGCGTGCATGGCGACACCACCGACGGCCCGGGCC
>JBAVOG010000566.1:0-14930 GCA_049691875.1 Burkholderiales bacterium
GGCGCCGACGTGCCTCCGCCGGTGTTCGAGGGTGGCGAAACGCACGTCCAGGTAACGGCCAGCGGCCAGATCGAAGTGGAGTGAGCAACGTTGTCCTGGCTGTCGTCGTCACGCTGGCGACGCAGGCGATCGTCGCGACTGCGATCATCGCACCGTCGGTGATCGCGCCGGCGGCGGCGGCCGATCTCGGCGTCGCTCCGCAGTCGGTCGGATTGATCGTCGCGCTGTCGTATACGCTCGCCATGGTCTCGGGCCTGACCGTGAGCGGGCTCGTGACACGCTTCGGCCCGCTCCGGATCTGCCAGGTCGCGGTGCTCCTCGGCGCCGCGGGACTCGCGCTCGGCGCGCCAGGTTCCATCGCACTGGTGTTCGGCGCCGCGGCGCTGATCGGCATCGGCTACGGTATGGTGACACCCACGAGCTCGCACATCCTCGTCCAGGCCGCGCCGCGCGAACGGCTCGCCGTCATCTTCTCGATCAAGCAGACCGGTGTTCCGATCGGCGGCGCGATCGCAGGTGCGCTGATTCCGCCGCTCGTGCTGGCGTTCGGCTGGCACCAGACCCTGCTCGTGCTGGCGGCGGGGTGTGCCCTTGTCGCGGTCGCCATGCAGCCCGCGCGGCCGCGATTCGACCGGCGACGCGAACCGGCGCGCAAGACGAGCTGGTCGCAGCTATTCGCGCCGGTGAAGCTGGTGGCGAAAACGCCCGAGTTGCGCGTGCTGGCAGCGCTCTCGCTGGCCTACGCACAGGTACAGCTCGCGTTCGTGACCTACTTCGTCTCGTTTCTCAATCTCGAGATCGGGCGGACGCTGGTTGCTGCCGGACTGATCTATGCCGTTGCGCACGTGGCAAGCATCGTGGGGCGAGTCGCCTGGGGTGTCGCCGCGGATCGGCTGCTCTCGCCACGCATCGTCCTCGCGGCCTTGGGCATCCTGTCCGGGGTCTGCGGTATCGTCACCGCAATCGCGGCGCCGACCTGGACCACGGCGGCGTTCATTGTGCTGGGCGCGGTCTACGGCGCATCCGCGGTGGGCTGGAACGGCGTGTATCTCGCCGAAGTGGCGCGTAGCGCGCCGGAAGGCCAGGTCGGCCCGGCGACCGGCGGCACGCAATTCTTCACGTTCTCCGGAGCGCTCTCCGGGCCCCCGCTCTTTGCGGCGCTGGTCTGGCTCACGGAGGGTTACCGCGCCGGGTTTGTCTTCTTCGCCGTGCTGCCGTTCCTGGTCGGCGTGTGGCTCTTCGCTTCGGCGCCACCGCGCAAGTCCGCTGATGCGCCTGCCGGCACGCCGCAATGAGCGCGGACCGCGAATCGGTGGTGCTGCTGCATGGTCTCTGGATGAACCGTTTTGCGATGAGCTGGCTTGCGCATCGCCTGTCGGCGCACGGTTTTGCGGTGCATCTCTTCGGCTACCCGTCCTTCGCACGGGCGCTGAGCGCCAACGCGGAGTCGCTTGCGCGCTTTCTCGGCACGCTGTCGGCGTCGACCCTGCACCTCGTCGGTCACAGCCTGGGCGGCGTGACGGCGATCGCGAGTCTCGCCGCACAGCCCGACAGTCGCGTTCGCAGAGTCGTGTTGCTGGGCGCTCCGGTGCGCGGAAGTGCCGCCGGCGCGCAAATTGCCGCACACCGCGTCGGCCGTCGGTTCCTGGGTCATAGCGCGGGGCTCTGGAGCATGGTGCCGGTCGAGGCGGTGCCGCCGGGAATCGAGGTCGGCGTGATCGCCGGGACACGCCGGCTCGGGCTCGGCGCGGTATTCACCCGCCTGGCCGGCGCCAACGATGGCGTTGTCACCGTGGCCGAGACCGAGCTTCCGGGCGCTCATGACAACGTTACGGTGCATGTCGGTCACAGCCAGATGCTGGTGTCGCCGGCGGTCGCCCGGCAGACCGAGCAGTTCCTGCACACGGGGCGATTCATCCGGTGAGGAGCATTCGCCTCGCGATGGGACTCGGCGCGGCGTTCGCGCTTGCAGGCTGCGCGACGTCCGAGTACTACTCGCAGGCCGTGGCCGGGCACCTCGAGATCATGCACCTCGCGAAGCCGATACCCGAGCGGATCGCGGATCCGGCGACGCCGCGCGCGCTGCGCGAAAAGCTCGAGCGCGTGCAGGAGATGCGCGATTTCGCGAGCCGGGAGCTGGGACTTCCCGACAACGGCAGCTACCGCAGCTACGCGGACATCGGCCGGCCATACGCGGTCTGGAACGTCTTCGTGGCGCCGGAGTTCTCGGTCACGGCCCGGCAGTCGTGCTTTCCCGTCGCTGGCTGCGTCAATTACCGTGGCTACTATGCGCAAGCAGAAGCGGATCGATACGGCAACAAGAGGCGTGCGCAGGGCGACGACGTGTTCGTCGGCGGCGTGCCGGCCTACTCGACGCTCGGCTGGTTCGACGATCCGGTGCTCAGCACGTTCATCCGCTACCCGGACGCGGAGCTGGCGCGGCTGCTCTTCCACGAGCTCGCCCACCAGGAGGTGTACGTCAAGGACGACACCGTCTTCAACGAGTCGTTTGCGGTCGCTGTAGAGCGCGAGGGTGTGCGGCGCTGGCTCGCACGACACGGGACTCCCGCCGATCGGGCGGCATACGACACGCTGCAGGAACGCAAGGAGAGATTCGTGGCGCTCGTGTTGCGCTATCGCGCCCGGCTCGAAGCGCTCTACCGCGAGCCGCTACCCGACGCGGAAAAGCGCGCTGCCAAGGCGCGCATCATCGCGGAGATGAAGGTCGATTACGGTGAGTTGAAGGCGAGCTGGGGCGGATACGCCGGCTACGACCGGTTCTTCGCGCAGGATCTCGGAAACGCGCACTTCGCATCGATCGCGACCTACACGCAGCTCGTGCCGGCCTTCGAGGCGCTGCTTGCCCGGGAGAACAATAATCTTCCGCGGTTCTACGCGGATGTGAAGGCGCTTGCCGCGTTGCCGAAGTCGGAGCGCGATGCGAAGCTCGGTAACTCGGCTCCGTCACGATCTTCTGGAATGGCGGACCCGGGACGGGTCCTTCAAAGCGTTCCGCGCATGCGCTCCGCGCCGTTAAAAAGTATCTCCCGTACGGCCGTCGACGCTTTCTCGTGAAAAGCAACCGCTTCCGGGTCCATGTCGCGGCGCGGCACCGGCGCGGTCGCGAAATGGTGATAGCGATCTTCCCCGCGCACGAGCGCGGCGCTGTCCCATGCGCCAACCAGCTGCTTGGAGCGCGTCGGCATGTAGTGGAAGGAGACGCCGATCCGCCGGTCGTCGGAACGGTTCGGGCCCGATGCGTGCGCGAGGCGCACGTTGTGAAGCGACATCTCTCCCGGCTGCAGCGCCATGGTCATCGCTTCGTTCTCGTTCACCGCGACCGCGATCTCCTGCCCGCGGGTGAGCATGTTGTCCGCATCGTAAACATCGTCGTGCGGCAGAAGCTCCTTGCGGTGGCTGCCAGGGAGCACGCGCATGCAGCCGCTCGCGACGGTGGCCGGCGAGAGCGCCACCCAGGCGGTCACGAGGTCGTCGCAGTCGAGCCCCCAGTACTTGAGGTCCTGGTGCCAAGAGACGAAGCTCGCGCTGTGCGCCTCCTTGATCCAGAAGATGCTGTTCCAGCAGAGGATGTCGGGCCCGATCAGATCTTCCACTGCGTCGAGAATCCGATCGTTCCGCATGAGATCGTCGAGCCACTTGAAGAGCAAGTGGGACTTGCTGCGCTGTGCGCCCCGGATGGGATGCCCCTGGGAAGTCTCGAAGGACTCGAGCTTCGCGCGACATTCGGCAACCTCGTCCGCGCGTAGCACCGGGAGCGGGAAGTAATAGCCGCGGTCCCGGTACTGGGCGATTGCGGCGTCGGTCATCACCCTGGCCATCCTGTCCTCCTCACGAAAGCGGGAGCATCACGATCTTGCGGTAGGCCGCGCGCCGAGTGAGCCGTTGATACCAGGCCCCGAGATGGGGCAGCGGCCGGCGTTCGATCGGCAGCAGCATCCAGTTGTAGACATGACAGCCGAGCGGGATATCGCCAATGGTGAACGATTTACCTGCGATGCAGGGGCGCTGCGCCAGCGCGGCATCCGCCATGGCAAGCAACTCTCCGGATCGGGCCACGCTCTCGGCGATCGCCTTCGCATCGCGCTCGGCCGCAGGCGTGCGCACCAGACCCCAGAACGCGGTGCGCATCGTGGGATTGAGCCTGCTGACCACCCAGTCCATCCATCGATCCGCTTCCGCGCGCACCCGCAGATCGTCGGGCCACAGGGTTCCGGCACCGTGCTTCGCGGCGAGATAGCGCACGATCGCGTGCGACTCCCAGTGCACGAATCCATCGTCTTCGATGGTCGGCACGAGCCCGTTCGGATTGAGCTTTCGGTACTCGGGCGTGTCCACCACGCCGTGCTCGCGACCCGCATCGAGACGCTCGTACCGGAGTCCCAGCTCCTCGGCGCACCACAGCGCCTTCTTGACGTTCACCGAGTTTGTGCGTCCCCAGATCTTGAGCATCGCGTCAATAACCGATCGAGATACTGTCGCGGCGCATGTCGCAGCAGCCGACGTATCCGTCGTCTCCGCGCCGGACGATCTGCGCGCAGCCGAAGTCCATGTAGTCCTCGCGCAGCTCCGCGACACGGTGGCCCCGGCGCGCGAGCTCGGCAAGCGTCGCCGGCGAAAACGCCCGTTCGAAATTGACGTCGAGCCCCTGGACGATCCGGAAGCGCGGACCGTCGATCGCGCTCTGCGGCGTCTGGCCGTAGGCGGCCATCCGCACCATGAGCTGGGTGTGACCCTGCGATTGCATCGTTCCACCCATCAGTCCGAGCGTCATCACCGGCTTTCCATCGCGCGTCACGAAGCCGGGAATGATCGTGTGGAACGGTCGCATGCCTGGTGCGACGCAGTTCGGGTGGCCCGGTGTCGTCACGAATCCCCAGCCGCGGTTCTGCAGGCTGATCCCGGTCCCCGGCACCACGACTCCCGAACCGAAGCCGCTGTAGTTGGACTGGATCAGCGAGACCATCCGCCCCGTTGCGTCGGCAGCGGTCAGATAGATGGTTCCGCCGCGCGGCGGCGTGCCGTGGCCGAAATCCTGCGCCCGCTTGGGGTCGATGAGCGCGGCGCGGCTCTTCAGGTAGGTCGGGTCCAGCAATCGATCGGCGGCGATGTCCATCGCGCGCGAATCGGCAACGTAGCGGTAGGCGTCTGCGAGGCCCAGCTTCACCGCTTCGATCTGGAGGTGCAAGCTGTCCGCGGAGTCGACTGCCAGCTCGGCCATGTCGAAGTTCCCCAGGATGCCGAGCGCGATGAGCGCGACGATGCCCTGGCCGTTGGGCGGGATCTCGTGCAACCGGTATCCGCGGTAGTCGATCGAGAGCGGCGTGACCCACTCATCGGTGTGGGCGGCAAGGTCGGCGACGGTCATCGCTCCGCCGCACTCCTTCGCGTGCGCCGCCATCCGTTCCGCGAGCTCGCCGCGGTAGAACGCTTCGCCACGCGTCGCGGCGATGAGCTCGAGGGATCTGGCTGCTTCGGGAATGCGGAATCCCTCGCCCGGGCGCGGTGCGCGGCCGTTCGGCATGAACGCCGCAGAGAATCCCGGCTGGCTCTTGAGCTCCGGGACCTGCAGATCCCAGCGCCGCGCGACGAATTCGGAAACCGGGAACCCGTCGCGCGCATAGGCGATCGCGGACTCGAACAGCTCTTCGAACGGCAGCGCGCCGAAGCGCTCGGAGAGCGTGACCCATGCGGCGACGGCACCCGGCACGGTGACACTGTTCCAGCCGCGCATCGGAATCTTCCCCCGGAAGTATTCGGGGGTCCACGCGGCCGGTGCACGCCCGGAAGCGTTGAGGCCGTGCAGCGCCTTTCCGTCCCAGAGGATCGCGAAGAAATCCGATCCGAGCCCGTTCGAGATCGGCTCGACGATCGTGAGCGTGATCGCGGTGGCGAGCGCTGCGTCCACGGCATTGCCGCCCTTCTGCAGCACGCGCACGCCGGCCTGCGCCGCGAGCGGCTGCGACGTCGAGACGATGTTCCGTGCGAAAGTGGGGCGGTGGAAGGTCGGGTACGTCGAGGTCTGCCAGGGCGAACTCGGCGTCGTCGAGGTCATCGCTTGACCCCTGATCGCACCCGGCGTGGCGAGGCCATGCTCTGCGAAAGTATGATCATGCCGTCACGTGCTCGAAATCGAGCACGACGCGCCCGAGAACCCGGCCCGCTTTCAGATCTTCGAGCGCATGATTCACCTCGCTCGCGGGCCGCGTCTCGACCGGCGCGGGCTTCAGCTTGCGCTTCTTCGCGAGCGCCACCACTGCCTTGAGCTCCTTGAGGTTGCCCACGTACGAGCCGACCACGCCCACCGCACGCTGCGCGATCGGCGGCAGCGGCAGCGTGATCTCGCCGCCGAAAAGGCCGCACAGGATGCACCGTCCGCCCTTCCTCAGGGCCGCGAACCCCAGGCCGAGCGTTGCCGGCATGCCGACGAAGTCGATCGCTGCGGCGAGATTGCCGCCGGCGAGTGCCTGCAGCTCGCGCACGGCATCGGGCGAGCGCGTGTCGAGCGTCTTTTTCGCGCCGTACGCCTTCGCGGACGCGAGCTTGCCCGGATCGATGTCGCAGGCGATCACGTTACGTATGCCTTTCGCGCGCAGGATGGAGAGACCGATCAGCCCCAGCCCGCCGCACCCCAGCACCGCGACCCAGTCATTCGGTCCGAGCGCCGGGAGCTTGCCGATCGCGCTGTAGGCCGTGAGCCCGGAGCACGAGAGCGTGGCGGCGAACGAGTCGTCGATGCCGGTTGCGTCGATCAGGTAGCGTGGATGGGGAATCAGAAGATGCGTGGCGTAGGCGCCGGGTTGGCTCACGCCGAGGAATCGGTGGGCGAGGCAATAGTTCTCCTGGCCTTCCTTGCAAACCGCGCATTTTCCGCATCCGATCCAGGGGTAGACGAGCCGCTTTGCACCCACCTTCACGCCGCGCACCGCCGACCCCACCGCCTCCACGATGCCGAAGGGCTCGTGCCCGACCGTGAAGGGCGGCACGCAACCGCGATCCTTCACGTAGAAGCGCTTGCCGCCGCCCAGATCGAAGAAGCCGTCCCAGATGTGCAGGTCGCTGTGGCACACGCCCGCGCGAGTCACGCGCACCAGCACCTCGCTGCCCTTGGGCCGCGGCGTCGCCTTGGAAACCTTTTGCAGCGGCTGGCCGTGCTCGATGATGTCGTAGCTGATCATGTCTCCTCCTTGAATCCTCGTTATGCTTTTGCGGCAGCGGCAAGCGATTGATCGCTAACCTTTTGCGGCAGCAATAAGCGCTTGGTCAATATCCCACAGGATATCGTCCAGCGTCTCGATGCCGACCGAGAGGCGGATCATATCGGGTGCGACGCCCGCCTTCACCTGCTCTTCCTCGGAAAGCTGGCGATGGGTCGTCGATGCCGGATGGATGATCAATGTCTTCGCGTCGCCGATGTTGGCGAGATGGCTCATGAACTGCGCAGCTTCGATGAAGCGCTCGCCGGCCCGCGCGCCGCCTTTCACGCCGAACGTGAGCAGGCCGCTCGCGCCGTGCGGCAGGTACTTCCGGGCGAGCTCGTGGTACCGATTGTCGGGCAGCCCGGGATAGTTCACCCAGGAGACCTGCGGGTGCGTCTGCAGGAACTTCGCCACGGCGAGCGCATTCTCCGAGTGGCGGTCCATGCGCACGTGCAGCGTCTCGAGCCCCTGCAGCAGCAGCCAGGCGTTGAACGGCGAGAGAGTCGGCCCGAAAACCCGTAGCGTCTCCATGCGCACCTTCATGGTGTAGCCGAAATCGCCGAAGGTCTCGTGAAAGATCACTCCGTGGTAGCCGCGCGACGGCTCGGTCATTTCCGGAAATGTGCCGTTGCCCCAGGGAAACCGGCCGGATTCGACGATCGCGCCGCCCATCGTGGTGCCGTGCCCGCCGATGTACTTCGTCGCCGAGTGGACCACGATGTCGGCGCCGTGCTCGATCGGCCGGCAGAGGTACGGCGAGGGCACCGTGTTGTCCACCATCAGCGGGATCCCCGCATCGTGCGCGATTGCCGCCACCGCTTCGATGTCGAGCACGTTGATGAGCGGATTGCCGAGCGTCTCGCCATAGATCAGCTTGGTGTTCTTGCGCAGCGCCCGGCGGAAATTCTCCGGGTCGTCCGGGTTCACGAGCGTCGTTTCGATGCCGAACTTCGGCAGGTTGACGTCGAACAGCGTGTAGGTCCCGCCATAGAGGGTGCTCGCCGAGACGATGTGATCGCCTTGCTTGAGAAGCGTGAGGATGGCAGCCATCTCGGCGGCCTGGCCGGTCGCGGTCGCCACCGCCGCGCGTCCGCCTTCGAGCGCCGCGACCCGCTCTTCGAACATCGCGGTCGTGGGATTCGAGATCCGGGTGTAGACGTTGCCGAACGTCTGCAGGTTGAAGAGGCTCGCGGCGTGATCGGCCGAGTCGAACACGAATGACGTGGTCTGGTAAAGGGGCGCCGCGCGCGCGCCAGTGGCGGGGTCGGGGATCTGCCCTGCATGCAGGCACAGTGTGCCGAAACCGAATTTCCTGTCTGCCATGATTCAGTACGCGAGCGATCGCGGGCGCTTCGCGGAAATGACCCGGGTGTTCACGCCGATCCAGTTGAGACCGCCGAACAGCCGGCCGTGCTCGATCTTGAGGCAGCGGTCCATCACGGCGTCCAGTCCCGCCGCTTCGGCTTTCTCCGCTGCCGCGACGTTCGTCACGCCGATCTGCTGCCAGAGGACTTTCGCGCCGATCGCAATCGCGTCCTCCGCGATCGGCATCACGTCAGCGGTCTTGCGGAAAACGTCGACGACGTCGACCTTCTCGGGAATTTCGCGCAGGGCTTTGTAGCACTTCTCCCCGAGGATCTCCGGGTACTTCGGATTCACGGGTATGACCCGGTAGCCGTGCTCCTGCAGATACTTCGCCGCGAAGTAACTCGGCCGGAACCAGTCGGCCGACAGCCCGACGACCGCGATCACCCGGTTCTCCTTGAGGATGCGGCGCAATGATTCGATGTCGTCTCGCATGGCGGTGATCGCTGGGACGCGATCCTGGCATTGTAGCGAATGGGTGGCGAATGGGAGCGAACGCGCCAGCGGAGCGACACGCGCCCCGCGGGGGGTGTCGCAAATTGCTGTCCTCGGGTCAGGCCCCGCCGCCGGGCTTCGGGGAAAATCCCCGGTCGGGCCGTGGGTCAGGCCGCGATGGCCGCTTCCGTTTCCGGCTCTTCCGCGCTCTGCGTGGCGCAGGCATTCTTCGACGGTGCGGGGAGCGCTTTCAGCCATTCGTCCCAGTAGGGCTCGGTGCCGTAGCGCTCGTTCAGGAAGTCGACGAAGGCCTTCACCTTGGCGGTGAGGTGCTTGCGGCTCGGGTACACCGCGTAGATTCCGTATTCCTGCACGTTGTAGTCGGTGAGCACCGCCTGGAGGCGGCCGCGCTCGAGATCCTCGCCGACATAGAAGGACGGCAGCAGCATCACCCCGGCGCCGGCCACGGCGGCGGCGCGCAGCAGGTCGCCGCTGTTGCTGCGCAGCGGGCCGCTGACTTTCACGACGTTGCGCTGGTCCTGGGGGCAGACGAACACCCAATTGTGCTCGCGGGTCGAGAGCGTGTAGCCGAGGCACGGATGGTGCGCGAGATCTTCCGGGACCTGAGGGGTGCCGTGCTGCTTGAAATACCCGGGCGCGCCGCACACCACGAACCGGCACACGGCAAGCCGGCGCGCGACGAGCGACGATTCCGGCAGGCTGTCGGCGATGCGTATCGCGACGTCGAAACCCTCGTCGAGCAGGTCGACGAACCGGTCGTTGAGCGTGACCTCGAGGTCGACTTCGGGAAACCGCCGTCGGAACTCGGCGAGATGCGGGGCGATATGCAGTGTGGCGAAAGTATGCGGCGCGCTCATGCGAAGCGTGCCGCGCGGCACTTCGGTCGCCTGGGCGGCCTCGCGTTCGGCGGCCTCGATCTCGGCGAGAATCTGGGTGCAGCGCTCGTAATACCGGCCGCCGGCCTCGGTCACCGACAGCTTCCGGGTCGTGCGCTCCAGCAGCCGGACGTTCAGGCGGTCTTCCAGCGCGGCGACGTGTTTGGTGACCGCGGCGCGCGACAGCTTCAGCCGACGTGCTGCGGAGACGAAGCTTCCGGTCTCGACGATCGTGCCGAAGACCTTCATGCTGGTGAGTGAATCCATCGGTGACTCCTGGTATCCCGGCCCGCGTGCAACATTGGGGCGTCGGGACAAGTACGCATTGCGCCGCCGCGCGGATGTGTCGCAGCCCGCCTGTGCGGCCTTACATCAATTTCGCGAGCATCGGCGAAGACCTTACCGGGGTTTCGCGACGCACCCGATCCCTCGTGGTGCCCAAGGGTACAATTGGACCGCGGCCCCGGCGGTGCGTTCCCGGGACCCCATTCACCCAGGGACGCCGAGACACTCAGGGCACATGCGATGACCGCTTCCCTCAAGCTGCGGACCGGCGGCGCCGTTCTGGTGGACGCACTGCGAATCCACGGCGTCGAAACGGCCTTCTGCGTTCCCGGAGAAAGCTATCTTGCCGCGCTGGACGCGCTCTACGACGCCCAGGACGACATCCGGCTGATCGTGGCCCGCCAGGACGGTGGTGCGGCGTACATGGCAGAAGCCTACGGGAAGGTGACCGGTAAACCCGGCATCTGCTTCGTCACGCGCGGTCCGGGCGCCACCAATGCCTCGATCGGCGTGCACGCGGCGTTTCAGGATTCGACGCCGATGATCCTGTTCGTCGGCCAGGTCGGATCCGATTTCGCCGATCGCGAGGCGTTCCAGGAAGTCGACTTTCGCCGCATGTTCGGGCAGATGACGAAATGGGTGGCGCAGATCGATCGTGCCGAGCGCATACCCGAGTACGTGAGCCGGGCGTTTCACACGGCGATGTCCGGTCGGCCCGGGCCCGTTGTGCTCGCGCTGCCCGAGGACATGCTCACCACGACGGTGCAGACCGCGGACGCCGCGCCTTACCGGGTCGTGGAGGCTCATCCGGGCGCGGCCGACATGCAGCGACTGCGCGAGATGCTTGCCGCGTCGCGACGGCCGATCGTCCTGCTGGGCGGCAGCGTCTGGGACCGCGCCGCGTGCGAGCACGTGCGCCGCTTTGCGGAGGCGAACGGGCTGCCGATCGCGTGCGCGTGGCGGTACCAGGATCTGTTCGACAACGGTCATCCCCAGTACATCGGGGACGTGGGGCTGGGCATCAACCCGAAGCTCGCGCAACGGGTGCGCGAGTCCGATCTGTTCGTCGTGATCGGCGCGCGGTTGGGCGAGATGACGACGGGCGGCTATACGCTGCTCCAGCCGCCCCGTCCGAAGCAGAAGCTGGTCCATGTGCACGCCGGGGCCGAAGAGCTCGGGCGCGTGTACCAGGCGGATCTGCCGATCAATGCATCGATGAAAGCATTTGCCGCCGCCGCTGCGCAGATGGCCCCGGTCGACGGGTCTGCATGGCGCGAGTCGGTCGGGACGGCGCGGCAGGAGTACCTCGACTACAACGCCAAGCGCGCGCTGCCCGGTGACCTCGATCTCTGGGAAGTCATGAAGACATTCCGCGAGCGCGCACCGGAGGACACCCTCATCACGAGCGGCGCCGGAAATTTCAGTGCGTGGGCCGGCCGATTTTTTCCTTACCGGTCGTTCCGCACCCAGGTGGCGACATCCTCGGGCGCGATGGGTTACGGCGTGCCGGCGGGCGTCGCGGCGCAGGTCGCGTGCCCCGGACGGAGGGTCGTCTCTTTCAACGGGGACGGGGACTTCCTGATGAACGGGCAGGAGCTGGCGACGGCCGTGCAATACGAGCTGCCGGTCCTGTTCCTCGTGTTCAACAACGGCCTCTACGGGACGATCCGGATGCACCAGGAACGCGAGTATCCCGGCCGGGTGATCGGCACTGCCTTGCGAAATCCGGACTTCGCGGCGCTCGCGCGCGCGTATGGCCTGCTCGGCGAGACGGTGCGACAGACGGCGGAGTTCGCGCCGGCGCTGGAGCGGGCGCTCGGTGCGAAGGGACCCGCGCTGATCGAGCTCGTCTACGATCCGGAGTTGATCACGCCCAACACGACGCTAAAGGCTGTTCGCGCGAAAGCGCGGTGACTTGGGGGATATACAAGGGGGCGTCGCCCTCTTGTTCGATCAAGGCCATTCGCGCACGACCACGGTGAGCCCTACCGCGTTCCGCGCGGCGGGACGATCCACAGGAAAATCGCGTGCCCGTCGACCTCGGCACGCTGATCGGGCGGCCAGTCGCCGAGGTCGAAGCGATGCGAAACAATACGCGTGCCAGGGGCGAGCTCGGCGCGCAGCCGCGGACGCAGGCGCAGAATCATTTCGGGAAAAAGGAACAGCGTGACGACGGACGCCTCGCGAAAGTCGGCCTCGAACACGTCCGCCTGGCGAAATTCCACCCGCTGCTCCACGCCGCTTTCCCGTGCGTTGCAGCGGGCCTCCGCGATCTTGCGCGCGTCCAGCTCGATGCCGACCGCCCGAATGGCGAAACGGCGCGCCGCCGTGATCGGTATCCGCCCGTCGCCCGATCCCAGATCGTAGAGTACGTCGTCGGGTCCGACATTCGCGAGTCGGAGCATCGCGTCGACCACACGCTGCGGCGTCGGGAGATAGAGTGCCTCGCCCTCGCTCAGCTCCGCGGCGCTTGGCCTAGCGAGGGCATGGCCGGGCGGGCACGCGATGGCGGGAGCCGCCACAGTCAGCGCGAGCATCCCGAGAATCGCAAGTCCCGCCGCGCGCGACGTCATCAATGATGGAGGATCTTCGAGAGGAACAGCTGCGCCCGCTCCGAGCGCGGCTTGCCGAAGAAGTCGTCCTTCGCCGCGTCTTCCACGATCTCGCCCTCGTCCATGAAAATGACGCGGCTGGCGACCTTGCTCGCGAACCCCATCTCGTGAGTGACCACCATCATGGTCATGCCCTCGTGTGCGAGCTCGACCATCACGTCGAGGACCTCGTTGATCATCTCCGGATCGAGCGCCGAGGTCGGCTCATCGAAGAGCATGCACATGGGGTCCATCGCGAGCGCCCGCGCGATGGCGACGCGTTGCTGCTGCCCACCGGAGAGCTGCCCCGGAAACTTCGCGGCGTGATCGTGGAGTCCCACGCGCTCGAGCAGGGCAGCCGCCTTGGCTGCCGACTCTTCGCGCGAGCGGCCGAGCACCTTGATCTGCGCGAGCGTCAGGTTCTCGGTGACGTTCATGTGCGGAAAGAGCTCGAAATGCTGGAACACCATTCCGACCCGCGCACGCAGTTTCGGGAGGTCGGTCTTCGGATCGCCGACCGACACGCCGTTCACCCGGATTTCGCCCTTCTGGAACGGCTCGAGCGCGTTCACGCACTTGATCAGGGTCGACTTGCCCGACCCCGACGGGCCGCAGACGACCACCACCTCGCCCTTTGCGACGTGCGTGGTGCAGTTCTTCAGGACCTGGAACGTCCCGTACCACTTGTCCACCTGGCTGATCTCGATCATTGCCATTCGCGCGCGCTCCGGTCACTGCCCCCCGGGAACCGCGAGCCGCACCTGCAGCCGCTTGACCTGGTGGGAGAGAAAATAGCTGATGATGAAGTAGACGACTGCGACGAACAGGTACATCTCGACCAGCCGGCCGTCGCGCTGCGCCACCTTGCTGGCTGCGCCCAGAAAATCGGAGATCGAGAGCACGTAGACGAGCGAGGTGTCCTGGAACAGGATGATCGTCTGGGTGAGCAGCACCGGCATCATGTTGCGGAACGCCTGCGGCAGCACGATCGAGCCCATCGTCTGCCAGTAATTGAGGCCGAGCGCGTAGCCTGCCGACGCCTGGCCGCGCGCAACCGATTGAATGCCGGCGCGCATGATCTCGCAATAGTAGGCGGCCTCGAACAGCGTGAAGGTGATGACCGACGACATGAACGCACCGACCTGGATCGGCTGCTTCGCACCCATCAGCCAGCCGCCGATCCACGGCACCAGGAAATAGAACCAGAAGATCACCAGCACCAGCGGCACCGAGCGCATCAGGTTCACATAGGCACCGGCGGCAATCGCAAGCGGTTTGAAGCTCGAGAGCCGCATCATCGCGAGCGCCGTGCCGAAGACGACTCCGAGCGTCATCGCAAGCAACGTCAGTGTGAGCGTGAAGGTCATCCCCACCCGGAAGAGGTAGGGGAGCGAGCGGCCGATTACGTCCCAGTCGAAGCCGGTGAACACCGTGCGGTCCTCAGTGTCCGGCCTGCGGCCCGCTTGCGCTGATCAGGCCGGGAACCGCGACGCGCCGCTCCACCCGGCGCATGCCGGAAACCACGACGAAGTTCACCAGGATGTAGATCACCGTCGCTGCGGTGAACGCCTCGAACACCTGGAACGTGAACTCCTGCATCGATCGTGCCCGTGCGGTGAGCTCGAACAGGCCGATCGTCAGCGCGACCGCGGAGTTCTTGATGATGTTCAGGAACTCGGAGGTGAGCGGTGGCAGGATGATCCGGAATGCCTGCGGCAGCAGCACATGATGGTAGGTCTGCGAAAGTGTGAGCCCCATCGCGGTGCCTGCCATCCGCTGACCGCGCGGCAGCGATTGGATGCCCGCGCGCACCTGCTCGGCGATGCGCGCCGAGGTGTAGAAGCCGAGACACAGCACCGCCGGAACGTAGGCCGCCCATGGCGGTGGCATCTGCTTGATCCAGTCTCCGAGCGCTTTCGGCACGAGTTCGGGCAGCACGAAGAACCAGAGGAACATCTGGACGAGCAGCGGGATATTGCGGAACAGCTCGACGTAGGCGTTGCCGAGCCGCACGATCCAGGGACGCGACAGCGTTCGCGCAACGCCCACTGCCGCGCCGAACGCGAGCGCGATCGCCCAGGCGGCGAGTGCGGTGGCGAGCGTCCACACCAGGCCGGTCAGCAGATAGTGCAGCCACGTCC
>JBAVOG010000567.1:0-12913 GCA_049691875.1 Burkholderiales bacterium
GTGCGTGCCTTGGCGCAGGACCGCAAGAGCTTGCTGCCGATCGGCGTCAAAGGGGTCGACGGCGAATTCGAGCGCGGCGCCGTCGTGGCCTGCTTCGCAGCCGATGGCCGCGAAATTGCGCGGGGACTGGTCAACTACAGCTCGACCGAGGCACGCCGCATCATGGGGCGCGCCTCGAAGGAGATCGAGACCATCCTCGGCTACGTCGACGAGCCCGAGCTCATCGACCGCGACAATCTCGTGCTGCTGTAATTCGCGCCGGTCCGCGGCGGCTTGGTCCGTAACGCTCTATTGCCCGAGCGGCGTGAAGCCGGACGAAACGTCGCCCGTGGCGCGTGGATGCTCTCCCCGCTTGAGCGCTGCGACCGCTTCGCCCGCGGAACTGACGCCGTTTCGCGCCGGGCAGAAGAATTCGTTGTAGAGGACATAGACCGGACCTTCGACGCCCGGCGTCCCGATCTTGCGCCATTCGGGATTGCGCGCCTGGACCCACGAACCGTCGCGCCGCCCGTACGCAAAGTCCTTCCGCTCGCGCGTCGCGCAGCGGATGCCCTGAAAGGTGACGTTCGAGGCGCCCATGTCGCTCTTCACCACCAGCGTGTAGCGAATGATGCCGTCCTCCCCGACGCTGAGCGTTGCGCCGTCGACGAAATACTCGAACCCGCGGTGAGTGGGGCCCATGTCGAAGCGAATTAGATCCTCGGGGCGAGGCGCCGCCGGCAGTTTGGCCTTGTTCTCCTCGAGCGGCTTCTCGCTGAAGTCGATCGTGTCTGCGGCGGAATCCCGCAGTGGCAGTTCCTGGGCAACCGCGTCCGCCGTGGCCAGGACCCCGGACGCCAGCAAAGCTCCGACCAGAACCTTGACGAACCTCACACCAAGTCACCCACCAGCGAGTCACGGATATTCCAAGGAACCGGATCGACTATCGCAGCGTAACGGGGATGATCGACTCCGATCGCCAGGCCGGCGCCTCGTTTGAGGGCCTGGGCCATCTCCTCGGCAATCTCGAAGCGCAGGAAGTGGACTGACGAGGTCTTGTCCTCGGTCTCACGCTCGAGATCTTCGTCGGCTATCGCTCGCACACGCTCGCACCCTTCGACCTGAACCCACACGCGGCCCTCGATCCCTTTGAGCTCCGCAAGGCGCTCGCGTCGCTCGGCGACGTCAGGATATTCGATCATCATCGTGCACTTGAAATTGCGGCCATCCGGAATGAGGGGGTTGTAGACGTCGAGTTCCTCCTGGATCCCGGCCTCCTCGAAGATCCGCTCCACGCGCAGCATTTCCTGGATCTGGTAGCGCATCGTGAGCTCGTCTTCGAAGACAAGCCTCACATGATCGCCAAGGAAGACGACGCGGTCCTGTTTGTGCGACATGACCTTTGCGCGGAGCGCATTGCGCTCTCGCGCGTAGGCTTCGAGGGTCAGCAGG
This sequence comes from Burkholderiales bacterium, assembly GCA_049691875.1. Lineage (GTDB taxonomy): Bacteria > Pseudomonadota > Gammaproteobacteria > Burkholderiales > SG8-39 > JAABRB01. The sequence continues at coordinate 1,432 of JBAVOG010000567.1, forward strand.
CTGTTTCGTTCGATCTTGGGCATTGTCGGCATCGCTGGTTCGTCATATCCCATAGGCCATTCTCATCAGCGTCAGCGGATGTTCCTTTCGGGCGCGTGTCTCGCCCATCGCCTGCAGGATCTGGCGCGCCGCCATCGCGCAGTCCGAGCTGATGTAGTCAGGCTCGGCTTCCGACGCGGCGCGCGCGACCGGCCGGGCGATCTTCATGGAGCTGGCGAAGAATTCCGTTTTCACGCCCCAGGTCCCGTCATGACCCGAGCAGCGCTCGATAGTGTGCACCTCCGTACCCGGGATCTTCTGGAGCATCTCGCGGGTCTTCTGCCCGATGTTCTGCACACGCGTGTGACAGGGGATGTGGTAGGCGACCTTTCCGAGCCCCTTCTGAAAATCCGTCTTGAGGAGACCATCCTTGTGGCGCAGCACGAAATATTCGAATGGCTCGAACATGGCGTCGGCCACCGCCCGCACGTCCACATCGTCGGGAAAGAGCAACGGCAGCTCCTGCCGGAACATGAGGGTGCAAGACGGCACGGCCGTCAGAATCGCGTAGCCGTCGCGCGCCAGCCTCGCGAGCGACGGAATATTCGTGTCCTTCAACCGTTCCACGGAATCGAGATCGCCCAGCTCGAGCTTCGGCATCCCGCAGCACACCTCCTTCTCGACCAGCACGTGCGGGACCAGGTTGTGATCGAGCAGCTTGACGAGATCGTGCCCGATACCGGGCTCGTTGTAGTTGATGTAGCAGGTCGCAAAAATCGCCACCTTGCCCGGTGTGCGTTGCCCGTCGCGCACCGGATGCGGCGTTGCGGGCGCCGCGCGGGCGCGGAATTTTTCGGGACTGTAGGGCGGCAGCTTCCGCTCCCGGTGAACGCCGAGCGCCTTGTCCATCAGCGACCGCGCGAGTCGGTTGTCGTTGACAGTGTTCACCGTCTGCGCCACCACGGGAATTGCCGCGAGCTTGCCCAGTGCATCGGTGCTCGACAGCAGCTTGTCCCGGAAGCTCGCGCCCTCCTTGCGAAACCTGGCGGCTTTCGCCCGCAGCATGAGGTGCGGGAAGTCGACGTTCCATTCGTGCGGCGGCACGTAGGGACACTTGGTCATGTAACAGAGATCGCAGAGGTAGCACTGGTCTACGACTTTCGCGTAGTCCGACGTGGCGACGCCGTCCATCTCACCCGTCTTGCCTTCGTCGATAAGGTCGAAGAGCGTGGGGAATGCATTGCACAGACTTACGCAACGCCGGCACCCGTGGCATATATCGAAGACTCGGTGCAGTTCGGCGTCGAGCTTCCCTGCGTCGTAGAACTCGGCGGACCGCCACTCGATCGGGTGGCGGGTGGGCGCTTCCAGGTTTCCTTCGCGTGCCGTCATGATCTTCGTCTGGCGAGTTGCCGCGTCAAAACAAGAGAGCGGCGGATGCCGCTCTCTGTCCCGGTCGAGCGGCCGGCCCTCAGTCGGACAGCGAATCCACGGCCTTCTGGAAGCGATTGGCGTGCGAGCGCTCGGCCTTCGCGAGCGTCTCGAACCAATCGGCAATCTCGTCGAAGCCCTCTCCCCGCGCCGCCTTGGCCATGCCGGGGTACATGTCGGTGTATTCGTGGGTCTCGCCTGCGACCGCAGACTTCAGGTTCTCGCGGGTAGCGCCGATGGGTAGGTCGGTCGCCGGATCGCCCACCTGCTCCAGGTACTCGAGGTGCCCGTGCGCATGCCCGGTTTCCCCTTCTGCGGTCGAGCGGAACAGTGCTGCGACATCGTTCTGGCCTTCGATATCGGCCTTGCTCGCGAAGTACAGGTAGCGGCGGTTCGCCTGGGACTCACCGGCAAACGCGGCCTTCAGATTTTCGTGGGTCTTGGATCCTTTGAGCGACTTGGCCATGACAGCCTCCTTGTGGTGATGAGTTTGGTGAGCGCAGCGATGGAAACGGTGCCGGTTCCCGATGAACGCGAACACGCCGGACCGTTTTAAGACTTGATCTAATCCTTGGAAACAGTATAGGAGAGGTCCCGGCCCCCTGTCAATCGCTCGAGTGACGGGGCTCAGCGCAGGGCTGCCTCGACCTCTGCAAAGGTGCTGGCAATCTCGGGCGCCTCGAGCGTGATGCCCAGCGCCGCGGCGATGTGCGTAATGGAGAAGATGCCCCGGACCGTTTCGCCGGCGGGACCGGATTCGACCACCAGGGTGTGGCGACGGCCAGCGTGCGCGAGCGTGGCCACCACGTGGCCGACTCTTGCCGCTTCGACGTCCTCGTAGCGCAACGCCTCCAGGCGCTCCGCCGGCGTCATGACGTCGCGAACGAGCACCTCCGCGTGCGTGATCTTGCGCTCGAGCGCGACGGTCACCGGTCGCTCACCGAGCACGTCGTGGGTCGTGATGATTCCCAGCACCCGCCCGCCGGAGTCGGTCACCAGCAGCGATCGCACGGCGCGACTGATCATGAACTGGTTTGCCTCGTCGACCGTCGCGCCCGCCTCGATGGTGGCGGGCGGAACGACCGTGAAATCAGTCATCAGATCGGTGGCCGGGGAATCGAGTCCGCGGCGGGCTGCATCCTGACGCGACGCCGGGAGGCGGACGCCGGGCGGCAGCAGGGGCGATGGGAGCGGGGCAAAATCACGCGACACGATGGTCCTCCTTCGAACACCCAAGCCGATGCGGCGGAAGTTCCGACTTCATCCGGACAGCTCGGCGGCCAGATTTCTGCGAACCGACTTCGCTGCGCCGGGCCCGAACCGACTTCTGCCATGGGCATAATTGTCGCAGAATGCGAACTCGAAGCGCAGATCCTGTAATCCGAGCGCGCCGAGAACGCGATTCTCGAACGAGTCGTCGTCTGGGTGCGCGACGAGCGCCGGCCAATCGCAATGATCGAGGATCGGCCCGAAAAATACAATCGACGGGCTCACCCTCACCCGCAACGCGCAACTCCCCCGTGTGCGTCCCGACATCGGGAGAAAATCGATATCGCGCACGAGACGGACTTTCCGATCTACCGGCTGATCGATCGGCGCGTCGATCAGAGGCGCTTCCTCGAACGACGCGATCACCGCGGCACCTACGGCACGCCAAGCCCGGACGTGGGCCGAACCAAGAGCGCTCGGCAGAAAGACAAAGCGTAGCGGTGCCACCGCTTCGAGCCTGTCATGCAGACCGGCAGCATAGGGTGGCGAGTTGATCAGCACGCCGCCTGCGCGGCCATGGGCCAGGTAGAAGCACGCCGGTACCGTACCCGACAGATGAAAAACACGCCGGTCCGGAAGGTTGACGAGCTCGACCAGGTTCAACGAATCTCCGGCGCGTTCACCCCGAAGACCGATTCGCACGCTGCTATCCCGTACCGCGCGGCGGTTCGGATTCCCGAGGGTACGATTCCGTGTCCCCGGTCCGACGCGGCCGCACTGCATCGGCAGGTTGTCCGAATCGACGGCGATCGCGCGCCAGATGCCGGGCCAGCTCGCCCAACGCCTGCTGATAGACCTCACGCTTGAACTCGATCACGTTCTCCAGCGGAATCCAGTACGCGCTCCAGCGCCACGCGTCGAATTCGGGCTTGGGCGACGACCGCAGGCACACGTCGCAGTCCCGGCCGGTCAGCCGCAGCAGGAACCAGATCTGCTTCTGTCCGCGGTACGCGCCACGCCATTCCCTGCGAATCCACTGGGCGGGCACTTCGTAGCGCAACCAACCGCGCGTCCGGCCGAGAATTGCCACGTGCTGGGGCAGGAGTCCGACCTCTTCGTGCAGTTCTCGGTACATCGCATCGACCGGTGACTCGCCGTGCTTGATGCCCCCCTGCGGGAACTGCCAGGAATGCTCGTTGACGCGCTTGCCCCAAAACACCTCGTCCCGGCCGTTGCACAGGACGATGCCGACGTTGGGGCGGTATCCGTCTCGGTCGAGCATGCCCTGGAACTCCTGGAGACCCCTGGATCGATGTTTCGCATTGATTCTTTCACAATTCTGCAACCATGCAAAGCAACGGCGGACAATGCGCGCCGGGAGTCCTTGGCAATCGCGGACCCCGCGAGTGGATCGAGTAGAATTTGAGGCTTCCGAGGCAGATCAGATGCGCGTCAGTCGATTCTTCATACCAACGCTCAAGGAGGCGCCGGCCGAAGCCGAGCTCGTGAGCCATAGGCTCATGTTGCGGGCAGGGCTGATCAGGCGGCTCGGCAGCGGGCTATATACGTGGTTGCCACTCGGCCTGCGGGTGTTGCGCAAGGTGGAACAGGTGATCCGAGAGGAAATGGATGCCGCCGGTGGGCAGGAAATATTCATGCCCGCAGTGCAGCCCGCGGAGCTCTGGCAGGAGAGCGGTCGCTGGGACCTATTCGGACCGCTGATGCTCCGCATGAAGGATCGCCACGAGCGCGACTTCTGCTTCGGCCCGACGCACGAGGAGGTGATCACCGACATTGCCCGTCGCGAGATCCGGAGCTACCGGCAGCTGCCCCTCAACTTCTATCAGATCCAGACCAAGTTTCGCGACGAGATCCGGCCCCGCTTCGGCGTGATGCGCGCGCGTGAATTCACCATGAAGGATGCCTACTCCTTCGACGCCGACAAGGCCGGTCTGGCGAAAACCTATCAGGCCATGTTCGATGCGTACACGCGCATCTTCACCCGGCTCGGGCTGCGCTTCCGCGCCGTAGCGGCCGACACTGGAGCGATCGGCGGCAGCGATTCGCACGAGTTTCAGGTGATTGCGGATTCCGGGGAAGACGCGATTGCGCATTCGACTGGGTCCGACTACGCCGCGAACGTCGAGTTCGCCGAGGCGCTCGCTCCGGCCGCGCCCCGCCCGGCCGCAGCGCAATCCATGCAGACGGTGCCGACGCCTGGCAAGACCCGATGCGAGGACGTCGCCGAGCTTCTGGGCACGCCGCTGGCGCAGACGGTGAAGGCGATCGCCGTGATGCACTACGACGAGTTCTGGCTGCTGCTCATCCGCGGCGACCACACGCTGAACGAGATCAAGGCGTCCAAGGTACCGGGGCTCGCACCTTTCCGGTTCGCAACGGAAGCGGAGATCGAACGGCACCTGCGGTGCAAGCCCGGCTACATCGGCCCCGTCGGCATTGCGCCTGATCTTCGGGTCGTCGCGGACCGCTCCGTGGTGGCCATGGCCGACTTCATCTGCGGCGCCAACGAGGAAGGTTTCCACCTTGCGGGCGTGAACTTCGTGCGCGATCTTCCGGAACCCGCCGTGGTGGCCGACATACGAAACGTCATAGTGGGGGATCCCAGTCCCGATGGCAAGGGCACGCTCCTGCTCGCACGCGGGATCGAGGTGGGCCACGTGTTCGCACTCGGAACCAAATACTCCGAGTCGATGGGTGCGAGCTTCCTGGACGAGCAAGGCGAGCACCGTCTGCCGGAAATGGGCTGTTATGGCATCGGCGTGACGCGCGTGGTGGGCGCCGCAATCGAGCAGAATCACGACGAGCGAGGAATCATCTGGCCGGCTCCGATGGCCCCGTTCCAGATCGGTCTTGTACCGATCGGGTACCGCAAGAGCGACGCGGTGCGCGAGGCGACCGACACGCTGTACCAGAAGCTGACCGACTCGGGCATCGAAGTGCTGCTCGACGACCGTACGGAGCGTCCCGGAGTGATGTTCGCCGAGATGGAGCTGATCGGACTGCCGCGCCGGGTGGTGATCAGCGAGCGGGGCCTCAAGGAAGGACACATCGAGTTTCAGGACCGCCGTGAATCGCTCGCCGAGAAGATCGATCACCGTGATGCGTTCGCGGTGTTGCGCGAAAGGATTGCATGAGGGCGCTGGCCCGAGCCCTCCTGCTCTCCCTCGCCTTCACTGCCACGCAGTCGTTCGGCGGCGCCCAGATCTACGAGCCGCTTTCGGCGAGCGTTCAGGCCGCGCTCTCGCGAGCGGTCTCCGATCGCGGCGTTCCCGATCTCGTGTTCGCGAACCAGGCGGATGGCGATCGCTGGCTGGCCGACATGTCCGATCGGCTCGTGAAACGCATGCCGGACACGGTCGCTCGCGAAGAGTTCCTCAAGACCGTCCACTACGAGGCGATCCGCGCCGGCCTCGACCCGCAACTCGTGCTCGGAATCATCGAGGTTGAAAGTGCGTTTCGCAAGTACGCCGTTTCCAGTGCGGGTGCACGCGGCTACATGCAGGTGATGCCGTTCTGGGTCAAGCTGATCGGGACGAACGAGCACAACCTCTTCCACCTGCGCACCAATCTTCGCTATGGGTGCACGATCCTGCGCCACTACCTGGACATCGAGAAAGGCGATCTCTTCCGCGCGCTCGGCCGCTACAACGGCAGCCTGGGGAAAGCGCAATACCCCAACCAGGTCATCCGCGCATGGCGCGGAAACTTCCAGTACGACGGCAAGCTCCAGTGAGCGGGCAAAGCACTCTTTTTCCCGCTATTCCGGAAAGAGAGCTGCGATAGTCGTCTGGATTCCCTCCGCGGCCGCGCGCGGATCTGCCGCCTGACGAATCGGGCGCCCGACCACGATGTAATCCGCGCCGTTCCTGAAAGCTTGCGCGACGTCCACCGTTCGCTTCTGATCGTCGGCCGGACGGTTCTCGACCGGTCTGATCCCGGGCGTCACCACCAGGATGCGATCGCCGAGCTCGGCGCGGATGAGCGGGGCTTCGAGTCCGGACGAGATGATGCCGTCGCAACCCGCGGCGAGCGCCCGGCGCGCGCGGGACAGAACCAGCTTCTCGACATCGCACTGGAAGCCGAGATCGTCCAGATCGCCGCGATCGAGGCTGGTGAGCACGGTCACGGCGAGAATCTTCACTTCACCCTTCTCGCGCCCCGCCGCCTCCAGGATTGCCTGATTGCCATGCACCGTCGCGAAGCTCACGCCACGCCCGCGCAACGCGCGCACCGCGCTGCGCACCGTCTCCGGCACGTCGAAAAATTTCAGGTCGACGAAGACCCGTTTCTCGCGCGCGACCAGCCAGTCGATCAACTCGAAATAGCCGCCGGCCATGAACAGCTCCAGGCCGACCTTGTAGAACGACACGCTCTCGCCGAGCGCGTCGACCAGTTCTCGCGCGGCATCCGGACGGGGCACGTCCAGCGCGCATATCAGCCGCTCACGGCGGGAAACAGGCAGAGTCGAAAGGTGTGTCATGGTCGAGTGGCCGGTTGGGCGCCTGCGCGCAGTGTGAAAAATTCACCCTTCGGGAACGCGTTGCGTGCCGCGACCGCGCCACCAGACATTACGTTGATGGCATATTCCTTGCTGCTATTGCTGCGACTACGCGCGTCGATGACGTATTCGGCGCAGTGAACGTGAGTGCGGTCGTTGAGGCATGCGCAAAGGCATGCATTCGAATGTGACGTATCTGGCATCACCGACGCTCCAAACGTTATGCTGATGAATTTTATCGCGCCGGGACGCGAATCGCTTCCGCCGCCCGAATTTGCGCCCGACCAGCTGCGCGAGTGGCTTACCGCCCTCCCGCAGCACGACGCGGCCGCAGCGGCGGGCGCGCTCATCGAGCGTCTGATGACGTTCAACCGCGCCGACCTGCAGGCGCGGGCGCGAATCCGCGCGCTCGAGATGTTCCGCGATCACGTCGATGGACTCCTTCCTCATCTGGAGCGCAAGCTGCAGGACGCCGTGCCGCCGCTCTCGGGGGCGCTGCGACACGTCGCTTATCTGATGGAGAAGCTGTTCAAGGAACTCGCGGCAGGTTACTCGCGATCGGTGCTCGAGGTTCCCAAGACCTGGCTGTCGATGGGCTTCCGCAGCCAGCTGCACATCCCCCTGGTCCGGGCGATGGAGTATCACGCGCGCCGCCTGGCGCTCGCGCAGCAGCTCTACGCGCGCAGCCCGGGAGCGGTGTGGGCCGACCTGCACCGCTTGTATCATCTCGCGCGCGATTGGCGCATGGATGCGGAACCCATCGAGTCGCCGACGGTCTCGGCACTCGACGTGTATCGTGGGGCCTTGCTTCTCGCGTTCGCGCAGCCATCGAAGCTCAACCGCGCGGACTTCATGCGCGTTCAGAACTACCTGGCTTCGCATGCCCAGCTGGCAGAGATCACGCCGTTCAAGGCAGGTACCAATTCCACCTGCGCATTCGCGATCGATCACCACCGGGACAAGCCGGGCGTCGCGCTCGCAAAGCGCACGGAACTCACGCTCGAAAACGGGGAGATGCTCCTCATCACCACGGCGCTCGTCGAGCGCATAGAAACCCAGCTCAAACGGGTGCGCAGCGGCGTCGGTGCGAGCAGCCTCGGACTACCCGATGAGGGTGCGACGCTCACCTACCAGGAGCTGCTGCAGCGCCTGGCAACCAACTGGCGCGGCGAACGCGCGGTCCGTCCGACCCGTACGCAGTTTCATCCGCGCATTGAGGCGTGGGTGGGACTGCGCGAAATCTGGCGCGCGCTGCGCGCTGAAACACCCGCCGATCCCGGCGCGGAGGCTGCCGCGGATGTTCGTGCCGCGCACGCGAGCGAGTGGATCGTGCTGAACGAAAGCTCGCGCGGATTCGCGTTGCGCCACATGTCCGGGACGCCGCCGCCGATCCAGGTCGGCGAGCTGATCGCGATCAGGCCGCGCGGCCGCGGCGCCATCTTCGTATGCCTCGTGCGCTGGATCCAGTCGAACAATCCCGAGCATCTCGAGGTTGGGATCCAGCAGCTCGCTCCCGTTGCAGTCCCTGCGGTTTACAAGCTCGCAGAGGGTGATGGGGGTGCGCCGGAGCCGGTCCTGTTCTTTCCGCAGATGCCGACGCATCGGAAAGCCCCGGCTATCGCCGTGCCACCCGACCAGTTGCGCGGCGACAGCCCCTTCAGCCTGCGCCACCGCCGTGGCCGCCTCAACCTTCGCCCAGGGCGGATTGTCGAGAAAACCTCGAGCATCGAGCTGATTGAAGTCTGGTCGGCCGACTCGCCCTGACCCGACCGCATGCCGGCGCTGGTCGCTGTCGCATTCGCGACAATGCGTCGTGCGGCGGTCGTTCGGTCCATCTCGGCGAGCTGAATTCCTGGATGGCGCCCAAGCCAGTCACGACGTCCAGCGGCCGCGACCATGAACTACATCACACTACGGAAAACTCGCGGAAGGCTCGAATCTTCGGATCTGTGTCGCACGGAGGTCAACGGCTCGGTCGACCGGGTCTTGGCACGAAAAAGGTGAAGGAATCACGGGCAAGGGCCTCTTGTGGCACGCGGCTTGCGGTCTCTCCGTTCAGGACGACACGCGTCCTGAACATCTACAAGACAAAGAGGTTCCGCCATGGCTTTGCACCTGAGTTTGCCCAAGACGGGCGAAGGCGAGCGCGGTCAATTCACGCTCACGCCTGAGCAGCTCGACGAGTGGTTGCGAGATCTGCCCGACGAACCGCTCGAGCGCAGTCGCCAGATTCTTGCCCGACTCACCGAGATGAATCGATCGCGGGTGCGAGTCACTCTGCGCCAGGACATCTCGGAGAAGATCCGCGTCCAGGTGCTTGCGCTGCTTCCCGGTCTGGACTCTTCGCTGGGCTCCGGTACGTTACCGCTCTCCAGCTCGTCGCGATCCGCGGCCGGCATCGTCGAGGACCTCGTGACGGAACTGGCCTATTCGTACAAGCTGCTCCTGGTGGAACAGGCGCGCCGGCTCTTCGGCCTCGCCTCGAGCGGGCGTGCGGTGCTGCCCGTCGTTCGCTCCATGCAGCTCTTGGCGCGCCGGCTGACTTTGGGCTACCGCGTGTATGCCACAAACGCCAAAGGTGTATGGCTCGAGCTGCACGAACTCTATCAATTCGCATTGCGGCGAGGCCTCGCGAACCGTTCGCTGCCGGACGAGATCGATACACCCCTCAGCGTGTATCGCGACGCGTTGCTCATCGCCTTCGCGGAGCCACTGAAGCTGATGCAGGGCGATCTGGACCGCGTGGCGGTCTGGCTGACCCGGTTCGGTTCGCTTGCCAGCATCACTTCCGCCGGACAGACGCGCGCCGGGCAGGGTGTTTTCCTGCTCAAGCCCCCGCGCGACGTGCCCGGCTATGCCCTGGCAAAACGGCATCATCCCGTCCCGCACGGCCATGATCTCCTGCTCAACACCCTGCCGGCCGCCGAAGCGCTGCTCGACCAGCTCGCGAAGCTCGCCGCGGGTGAAGATCCCGCCACGCTCGGACTGCCGCCGGAGTCGACCGACGCGGCATTTCGCGACCTGATGGGCCGCTTGGTCAAGCACTGGGGCGCGGTGCCGAACCGCCGCTTCACCCGGCTGCGTACACATGCGCGCGTGGAAATCTCCGTCGGTATCCGCGGCATCTGGGATTTTCTCAACCGTCAGCCGAACGCCGCCCGAGCAGGCGAGTGGATGGTCACGAACGAAAGCCCGCGCGGATTCGCGTTGCTCCACGTCGGTGGGGCGATCGAGCAGATTCGCGTCGGTGAAGTGATCGGCTTGCGAACCCGCGACAGTCAGACCTGTCATGTGTGCGTCGTGCGGTGGGTCCTGTCCGACAACCCCGAGCACCTCGAGCTGGGTCTGGAGGAGCTGGCGCCGACCGCCCGCCCCGTTACCCTTCGCACCACCGGGATGCCCCAACCGCAGGTATCCCAGCCGGTGCTGCTGCTCCCGGAAGTTCCGTCGCTCAACCAGGCGCCAGCCATTCTCGCCCCCCTGTTCCCGCTCGACGCTTCCTGCGAGCTGAACCTGGGCGAGCTTCAATCGCGCCTGCGCGTTCGCGCAACACGACTGCTCGAACGTACGGTGAGCATCCAGATCGTTCAGTTCAGCGCGGTCACCTGATCGCACGTCGTCGGATCGTCTGCCGGAGCGGACGCGCCCGGCACACGGTCCGTGCTGACCGTTCACGACGGGCCGTGCGGGTCCGCTCGATCGCGTCCTGCCCCTCCGTACGCTCCGTACCCTCCGTATAATTGGGCCGCCGCCCTGCGCAACCGGGGCCGGGCCTCGGGTCATCGACGATCGGGTCGGACCACGGCGTTCGACCTCCATCCTTCGTCTGCCGCAATGCCCGACATACTCGTTCTCTACTACAGTCACCACGGCTCGGTGCGCGAGATGGCGCGGCACGTGGCCCTCGGTATCGAAGGCGTTCCCGGGATGGCGGCGCGGCTGCGCACCGTCCCCAAGGTGTCGTCCGTCGCAGAGGCGAGCGCCCCCGCCGTGCCGCGCGAGGGCGCACCATATTGCGAGCTCGTCGACCTCGAGGAATGTGCCGGGCTCGCGCTCGGTAGCCCGGCACGGTTCGGCAACATGGCCGCTCCGATGAAGTACTTCTGGGATGGCACTGCCCGTCCCTGGCTGGGTGGCGCACTGGTCGGCAAGCCGGCGGCTGTCTTCACTTCCGCGGGCACCATGCACGGCGGACAGGAGGCTGCGCTCCTCTCGATGATCGTACCCCTCCTGCACCACGGCATGCTGATCGTGGGACTGCCCTACACGCTTCCGGAACTGAGCAGCACGGAAACCGGTGGTACTCCCTACGGGGCCAGTCATCTCGCAGGGACGGCCTCCGAC
>JBAVOG010000568.1:0-1773 GCA_049691875.1 Burkholderiales bacterium
CTCCGGACCCTATAGCTTCTACAATGTTTCCGTTACCTACATAGAGAAATGCATGACTGTACGGGGAAAACGTTGTTAGGCTTATAAGCGTTGAGCGGGCATCGTGACCTGCACTAAATAAGATGTCCGCTAGTTGCAATTGGTCGGCAGGTATCTCGAACATGACAGTCTCCTAATCTTACTGCGTCATGAACGGCGGCGATAATTTTACCCTCGCGAGTGGAACTGCGCAGCACGGGCATCGCGATAGCGTTCTGGCCAGTATAACGGTCAATCGCTTGCGCATGGTGGCGATCGAGTTTGTAACGTGGCGTTCAGGCCGCAAGGGCGGCACCTCGGGGTCGGTAACCTTCGGGAACGGCAAATTCCGAGAAGAGCGCGGCGGGAGCAGGTCCTGAGGGGGGAATCGTCTCCCGCTCGGAGATCAGGAATCCGTAGGCCGCGATGCATAGCGTGGCGTGGTGGTGGAAACCGCGCCAGCCGCGTCCCTCGTAATGCCCAAGCCCGACTTCCTGCTTGAGTTCCTGATAGTCGCGCTCGATGCGCCAGCGCAGCTTGGTCATGTCCACCAGCGAGCGGAAAGTGGTGTCCTGCGGGAGCGTTGAGAGCCAGTATTTGGTCGGCGCGTCCTCGCCCTTTGGCCACTCGATCAGCAGCCACTCCTCCGACCGGCCTTCCGTCAAATTGTAGTCGCGGTGCGCAGCCCGAATGCGCACGCGCGCAAAGCGCGAGGATAACAGATCGGTCGTGCCCTCCCGCCATACGATCGTGCGCCATGCGCGCTTGGGCAGACCGAGAGCAAGCTCTTTGACCGAGATCGGTCGATGCTTGTCATCTCGGCGAATGAGCTTCGGCGGCCGCCCGTTGCCCGACCATTTTTTCGGCGGCAGCGGTCCCGTGCCTGACGCCCACACCGACGTGTTCGGCAAGATGCCGGCGACATAGTGCAGTTCAAGCGCGCTGATGCCGGTGCGCAGCGCCGTGTTGCAACCATAACCCGCGTCCATCAGCACCACGCCACGAGGCAGGCCCGCCGTGCACGCAGCCTCGATCTGCGCAAGCGCGATCTCAGGCTTGGTCGCAAAGCCCAGGTCCTCAGGCACACCCGCCTTGCGCCGACGTGCGCGGTCGGCCGCCCAGTCTTCCGGTAGATACAGGCGGTAGGCCACCGGCAGGCTTGCATGATGATTGGCCAGCGACAGCGATACTGCCACCTGGCAATTGTCCTGCTTGCCCAGCTGCCCGCAATATTGCCGCGCCACACCAACCGAATGCTTGCCTTTCTTCGGAAACCCGGTGTCGTCGACGATCCAGGCTTCGATCGCTCCATTGCTCTCGATCGTCGGCAGCACCATCTCGCGAACCCTGGCCAAGACCTTCTCGTCCGACCACGCTGCCACCCCGACAAAATGCAACAGCTTTTGGTGTTGCGCCGACGCCCGCGCTGGCGCCGTCCGCGCCGCCATCGGCTCCACGCTCTTGCGCTCGCACGGCAACATCAAGCCCGTGCAGTAGTCGCGCAGCGGTCCGCTTCGGTCGGCATGACCAATCACGCCAACAAGACCCTCGACATACGCCGCAAACCGCGATTCAGTCGCGTCAGAGTTTTGGAGATTCACCGCAAACCCTCCAGTTCGCGTGGGAATCTCCCCCAATACATGAGTCGAAAAGCCGATCACCCGCGACTTTCTGACTCAGTAAGACTAGTCGCTTATGGGAGCGAGCCGAAGCCCGCACGACGGCCCATCTGCGGTCAACCGCGCGGGCCCAAAT
>JBAVOG010000569.1:0-2023 GCA_049691875.1 Burkholderiales bacterium
CCGTCAGACCGAGCAGCTCGTCGCGAACGGCCCCGCCTACGGCATAGACTTTCATCGTGCGTCAGACAGTGGTGGCGTACGGCTCGTCGGCGGCGAGAAACTCGGGCTCGGCGGCTCCCGCGGCATACCACTCTTTCATCGCGGGAAGATCGAGGACCGCCTGGGCATACTGCGCGAGGGCGCCGGCCAGTCTCACGTCGTAGGTGAGAAATCGCGAGACCACCGGAGCGAACATCGCGTCCGCGATTGAGAAAGCACCAAACAGGAACGGGCCGCCCGAGCGCTTCAGGCAGTCGGCCCACAGTGCCTCGATGCGGGCGATGTCCGCATCAACGGCGCCGCTGCGGCCCTTGCCAGGGTAGCGGCCGCGGCAATTCATCGGCATGGCGGTGCGCAGGGCGACGAACCCCGCGTGCATTTCGGCTGCAACCGAGCGCGCATGTCCGCGTGCCGCGCGATCCGCGGGCCAGAACCGCTTGTCTGGCCAGCGCTCCGCCGCATACTCGCAGATCGCGATCGATTCCCATACCTTCGTGCGACCATCGATGAGCACGGGAACCCTGCCCGCGGGAGAGTAACCGAGCAGCTTCTCCCTGGTGTCGGGCATCCCGAGCGCAATGCGGACCTCGTCGAAGACGACGCCGGCGTGCGTGAGCGCGAGCCAGGCCCTGAGCGACCACGACGAGTAGTTCTTGTTGGCGATGATCAGAACCGGGTTGCTCATACTTCCCGCGGTTTGCGCCCCGCACGGTACCGGAATGCCGAGAAACGCGACCGCGCGTAGACGCCCCTCAGGTACGCGGGGGCGATCGCCTCGAGCGGCGTCGGCTGGATCCCGAACGGGAATGCGGCATCCGAGACGTTCGCCAGCCGCATCGAACGGATGTTGTCCCGGCTCATGAGCTTGCCAGGAAGAATCTCCATCAGGCGCGCCTGGATCCACGACAGCCGCGGGCCGAGACCGATGATCGGTCGCGAATGTCCGCTCGCCTTGCCCGCATACTCGACCAGCTCGCGGAGTGTGTAGGCCTTCGGGCCGACCAGGTCGTAGGCCTTGTCGAAACTCTCGTCGAGCTCGAGCGAGGCGACGAACGCACGCGCGACGTCGCCGACGTAGATCGGCTGGAACCTGGCGTCCGGACAGGCGAGGAATACGACCGGGAGAATCTTCTGGATCCGTGCGAACACGTTCAGGAACCGGTCCTCCAGACCGAACACGACCGACGGACGGAAAATCGTGGCCGCGACGCGGCCGCGCGCGCCGATCACCGCGGCCTCGCCCTCCGCCTTGGAGCGCAGGTACTCGCTCGGCGCATCGGCATCCGCCTTGAGCGCGCTCATGTGCAGGAGCCGCGGCACACCCGCCTCGATGCACGTGGCGACGACTTTCTGCGGCAGTTCGACGTGCACGCGCGCAAAATCCGGACCGTACGGCTGGCCCGTCCGGCTCTGCAGGATTCCCACGAGATTGACCACGACATCGCAGCGCGCGAAAAGCCGGACGAGCGTCGCGGAATCGTGGACGTCCGCCTGCACGACGTCGACCGTGGGCAGCAAATAGAGGTGCTTGGCGCGCTCGCGGCGCCGGGTCGGCACGGTGACGAAATCGCCTTGCGCGACGAGCCGCTCGACGATATGGCGGCCGACGAAGCCCGAGCCGCCGAGAATGCAGATCCTTTTCATGCTGGATGCGAGTGTCTTGGATCGGATTGGGAGCCGGGAACATTCCCGGACCGGGCTCAAACTGACAACATCAACCACACTAACACTAATGGAACGTGCGATCCGGGGCAACTTGGTCGCCCGGAGCAAGCCAGGACGGCGGACGCTATTTTAGCGTCGGCTCCCCGCCACCGCCGGTCCTGTCGTCCGAGGCGCGGGCCGGAATGACACCGAGACGCTGCTTGAGCGACTCGACCTGCCCGCCGTAGATGGCTGCGTAGTAGACGGTGTTGCTCATCACCTTCTTCACGTAGTCGCGCGTCTCGCGATAGGTGATGCTCTCGACGAACTCGTCGGCGGG
>JBAVOG010000570.1:0-2058 GCA_049691875.1 Burkholderiales bacterium
GGAGTATATTCGGTGCGATTTCCTCCAGAACATCATCTGGCATATTATCAACGAAAGTTTTTTTGGCTGATGCTTCTTTTTTCCTCTCTTCCATAAATGATCCCACTGCAAAAACGACCAGACCCAATTGGTCCAGTATATACCCTCCTCAAAAGCGAGGATTCTTAATATAATCAGACCGCAACCAACCTGAAAGGTCTGAAAGATGTACAAACCGAATAAGCGCCATCTGCAACCGCTCTTGATCAGCAACGTCAATGATTTGCCGGAGAAGAAACGCAAACGATTA
This sequence comes from Burkholderiales bacterium, assembly GCA_049691875.1. Taxonomy (GTDB): domain Bacteria; phylum Pseudomonadota; class Gammaproteobacteria; order Burkholderiales; family SG8-39; genus JAABRB01. The sequence goes on from JBAVOG010000570.1 coordinate 290, forward strand.
GCGAACTCCTGGGCAGAGGATTTCTATCGCGACTTCTTCAGCCGGATCAATGAAAAGGCCTTTGCGGGCCTATACGTCGATCACCCCTCCCGGCCGAATGTGCCGGTCAACTGGTTGGTGGGGCTGGAGACGCTCAAAGCGGGCTTCGGGTGGAGCGACGAAGAGCTGTACGATCATTTCTGTTTTGATCTGCAGGTGCGCTATGCCTTGGGCATCCACGATCTAAACGAGAGCGATTTCGACCTGCGGACCCTGTATTACTTCCGCGAGCGACTGAGCCGCTACAATCTGGAACACGGGGTGAACCTGCTGACCCAGGCCTTTGAGGGCATCACCGATCAACAGTTGACGACTTTGCAGGTCAAGACCGGCAAACAGCGCATGGACAGCACCCAGATTGCCAGCAACATTCTAGAGATGAGCCGCTTGCAGCTCTTGGTGGAAGCGGTGCAGCGCCTGCAGCGCAGTCTCTCGGAAGGCGACCAGCCGCGCTATGCCGAAAGCTTCGCCCCTTATGTGCAAGGCCACTCGGGACAGTACGTGTACCGGATCAAAGGCAAGGAAGCCACGCAGATGCACCTGCAGCAGATCGGGGAGGTGATTGCTCATCTTCTGGAAGAACTGCGCCCAGGTTATGCTCAAGAACCGGCCTATCAAGTGCTGGAACGTTTCTTCGCAGACAACTTCTGTGTAGAAGATCAGGCGCTACGCCCCAAGGTCAACCAGGAGTTGGAAGCCAGCTGCCTGCAATCCTGCGATGACCTGGAAGCCACCTACCGCCAGAAGGGCGTGCGGACTTACAAAGGCTATGTGGCCAACCTGAGCGAAACCTGTGACCCGGAGAATGAAGTCCAGTTGATCACCAAAGTGCAAGTGGCCCCCAACAACACCAACGACAACAGCCTATTGTTGGCAGCCTTGCCTGACTTGAAGGACCGCACCGGCTTGGAGACGCTCTACACGGATGGACCGTATGCGGGTCCCGAGGTCGATCAAGCCCTGCGCCAGCATCAGGTGGAACAGATCCAAACGGGCATCAATGGCAAAATCCTGGACCCCACCAAGCTGTATTTGGCCGATTTCGAGATCGAGCAAGATGAGCAGGGCGTTCCCACCCACCTCACCTGTCCCCAGGAACAAAGTGTGCCGGTTGAACTGAGCCGTCGGGGGCGTAGTTATCAGGCGGATTTCGACCCGGCCCGCTGTCGGACCTGTCCCTTTCATCTCGAAGCACGCTGCCCGGCTCAGCCTGGCAAGAAGCGGGCCTCCTTCCGCTTGAGATTTACACCCAAACAGCTGGCTGTGGCTCAGCGACGACGCAAAATGCGCCAGAGTAAGCAGGAAGGCAAGAACCCCCGAGCTGCCATCGAAGGCACAGTCCGAGAAGTGAAACATCCCTTCCCGGCGGGCAAGTTGCCGGTCAGAGGTCTCTTCCGCATGACCTGCTTGATGGTCACCTCGGCCGCCATGACTAATGTGCGCCGCATTCACCATTATTGGGAAGCGCAAAGAAAGCAAGCCAGACAGAAAATGGCGGCTGAACAGGGTCCGAATGCCGCCCCTCAAGAGCAAGACCTTTCTTTTTCCTCTTTTCTGAAGGCATTGTTGACCAGCCGGAGAGCTGTTACCGCACCTCCAAATGCCTATCTCGGTTTTTAAAGTGCTGTTATTGCAGTGCAATCACTCATAAATGAGTTTTCTTTTAACTGTATAAACTCGTTCATCTCAATCACTCTTATTCAACTGGTTTTATCGTCGACGAACTGGTC
>JBAVOG010000571.1:0-7830 GCA_049691875.1 Burkholderiales bacterium
CGCCGAGGATCAGCCCTCCAACGAACGTGCCCCAGAACGAGCCCAGTCCGCCGATGACGACGGCCTCGAACGCGAACAGCAGCAATCCAGGACCGTCCGCGGGCGACACGGTGGTGCGCATGCCCTGCAGCAATCCGGCGACCGCTATGACCGCGAAGGCAATGGCACTCGCCCAGGCGTACACGACTCGCGAGTCGAGGCCCATCAGTTCGGCGGTGTCCGGGTCGTCGCTGGTGGCGCGAAACGCGCACCCGATCTCGGTACGAACGAAGAGCCACTGCAGAGCGCCCGCCACGAGCAGGGCGACCACCAGAATCAGAAGCGGCAAAGTGCCAACGGTGATTCCGTCGACGATCTGCACGCTCGCCGTAGTGAGGTCGCCGGCGCGAATCGAGCGCGGATCGGCCGAGAAGATTTCCTGCAGCACGTTTTGGATGATGATAGCCAGGCCGAAAGTGACCACGAGCGAGGGTAGGGGATCGCGGGCGAGCGTCGCGTTCAGGACGCCGCGTTGCAATGCATAGCCGAACGCCATTGCCAGGGGAAGCAGAATCGCCAGCGCGCCGAGGGGGCCGAGGCTCGTCTGGCTCGTGAGCGCGACCGCGCCGAACGCGGCGAGCACGATGAAATCGCCGTGCGCGATGTTGGTGAGCCGCATGACGCCGAAGATCAGCGACAATCCCATCGCGAAGAGCGCGTAGAGGCCGCCGAGCAGTACGCCCTGCGCGACGGTGTTCAGCCAATCGATCATGCGGACGACTCCGAAGCGTCGCCGAAATAGGCGTGCGTGATCTCTGCGCGCGTCACCTCGCCCGATTGCCCGGTGAGCGTCACCCGCCCTTCCTGCAGGCAGTACAGCCGGTTGGAGACCTGGCGCGCCAATCCGACGTCCTGCTCGACGATCACGGCGGTCAGACCATCCGCGACGATCGCGGGAAGGGCGTCGTAGATCTCCGTCACCACGACCGGCGCTAGACCGAGAGAGATTTCGTCACACATGAGAACGCGCGGGTTCGCCATGAGCGCGCGCCCGATCGCGACCATCTGCTGCTGCCCGCCGGAGAGCGCGGTGGCGGGAGCCGCACGCCGCTCGCGCAGCGCCGGAAACAACCGATAGACGGTCTCAAGATTCCACGGCCCCCGGCGACCGGAGCGCGATCCCATCCGGAGATTTTCCTCGACCGAGAGGCTTGCAAACAGACGCCGGCCCTCGGGCACCAGTGAGATGCCGCGCCGCGCGATGTCACCCGGACGCAGACCGCCGATCGGTTGTCCATCGAGCCGCACGGCCGTGCGCGGCGCACGCAGGAGCCCTACGATGGTCTTGAGCAGGGTGGACTTGCCCGCGCCATTGGCGCCGATCACGGCCACCACCTCTCCGGCGTCGACCGCGAAATCGACACCGAATAGCGCTTGAAAGTCACCGTAGCGCGCGTCCAGGGCGTGCGTGGTCAGCAGTGCCGCGACTTTCACGCTTCGATCCCCAGGTAGACGCGTTTGACGTCGATGTCGCGCACGACCTCGTGCGGCTTGCCCTGGGCGAGTTCCTGGCCGTTGTGAATCACGAACAGCCGGTCGGCGACCGCGAGCAGCGCATGCACGACGTGCTCGATCCATATCATGGTCACGCCGCGCGCACGGATCGCCCTGATCTCATTCACCAGCGCGCGCGCCTCGAGCTCGGTAAGGCCTCCCGCTATCTCGTCGAGCAGCAGCAGCCTGGGTCGAGTCGCGAGCGCGCGCGCGAGCTCGAGGCGTTTGCGGTCGAGGAGCGTCAGCGTGCCGGCAAGCTGGTTCGCGCGTGAGAGGAGACCGGATTGCGCGAGCACGTCCACGCACAGCGGATAGGCGTCCCGCTCGCTCAAGCCGCCGCCGAAGCTTGCCGCGACCAGCAGATTCTCGAACACGGACAGTGCGCCGAACGGTTGCGGAATCTGGTAGGAGCGGCCGATGCCCAGTCGGCAACGCTGGTGCGGCGCACGGCGTGTGAGGTCTTCGCCCGCGAACAGCACCGAGCCCGAGTCCACGCGCGTGTCGCCGCTGATGAGATTGAACAGAGTCGTCTTGCCGGCGCCGTTCGGACCGATCACGCCGAGCGTCTCGCCCTCCGCCACGGCGAGGGTGATCGCGTCGACGACTTTCAGCGCGCCGTAGCTCTTGCTGACGGATTCGAGTCGCAGCAGCATTGCGGAGAGCTTTCGCGCCGCGGCAGCGATTCCATGGCGCGCCCGTTTCGGACGATGGCCGGGCGCCGGCGGCGGCGATGCCGCAAGTGCCGGCGACCCATTTCCGTCAGATGAGCTTCATCGTGCCGCCCGTCGGGATGTCGGGCGCCGCCTGGTTGTTCACTATGACGAGCTCGTGCGGATACTTCTTGCCCTTGACCCACTGGCCGAGCACGAGCGGTGTCTTGGAGACGTTCTTGAACGGCCCTTGCCCGCCCCATTTCACGGGTCCGACCACAGTGGCGAGATTTGTTGCGGCCACTGCGTCGCGAACGCTCCCATTCGAAGTGTCTTTCGCGCGCTTGAAGGTGTCGGCGGTGATCTCGAACAGCGCGTGCGCGAAGCCGATCGGCTGCGTCCACTGCTTCTGCGTGGCCTTCTCGTAGGATTCCGCGAGTGCCTTGGCGGTCTGGCCGGTCAACGAGGATTTGAACGGATGCGAGGGCGACCACCAGACCTCGGTCGTGAGCCCATTGCCGAGGTCACCGAGTGCGTCGATCGCCCCGGGAAACAGAAGTGCCTTGCCGAGCGTGACGACCTTGGGGCTGAACCCCTGCTGCTTCGCCTGCGTGAGGAAAGTCTTCGCGTCGGGCGGGATCATCACGCCGGTCACGATCTCGACGTTGCCGTTCTTGAACGCGGCGATTTGCGCGGAGAAGTCCTGGGTCAGATTCTGATAGCGGCCCGGATCGATGAGCTTGAATCCCATGGCGGCGAGCGGCTTCGGAAATCCGAGCGCCTTGTCGCCCCAGGCGTTGCCGTCGCCGTCGTTTGGGAAGAGACCGCCCACCACCTTGTTGGTCTGCACCGATTTCCAGCCGTTCGTGAAATTGGCGATGACGTCCTCCAGCCCCCAGAAGAAGTGATAGGTCCAGTTGAAGCCCTTGGCGGGATCGCCCTTGCGCCCGAAGAACCACGGCTGCCAGGGCACGACGCTCGAGATGCAGGGCACTTCGTTCAGCTCGCATGCATCCGACACGGGATTCGCGGTTTCCGGTGTGCCCGCGGTCAGGACCAGCCGAACCTTGTCCTTGAGAATCAGATCGTTTGCGACCTCGCCGGCGCGATTCGGGTTGGACTGGCTGTCTTTCAGCAGGATCTGCACCGACATCTTCTTGCCGCCCACCGACATGCCGTTCTTGAACGCGGTCTGCATCTGGTCGATCACGAACTTGTCGGCTTCTCCGAACGGTGCGAGCGGTCCGGTTTGTGGCGAGACGTAGCCGATCTTGATGCTCGATCCCTGTGCGTACGCGAACTTCGGCAGCGCGGCGAGCGCCACGGTTGCGCTGCCCGCCTTGAGCAGATTGCGGCGCTTTCCGTCGAACGAACTCGTGCTCATCGGATCTCCTCCTGGGATTGATGGACTCGGACGTTGCCCTTGTGTGCGCTTTGGCTTTTGGCTAGTCTAGCACTCGTCCGCAATTCGTTGGATACCCAAACAGATCGCCGTCGCCCGCGCGTCGCAGGCGCGACGAAGAAGGAGGTAACCCGATGACTTCAGGCGATCCCCGCGGCACCAAGGAAGCCTTCGCTGCCAGGCCCGAAACGGTCGGCACGACGAAGGTTTCCAGGCCGCAGAACGGCGCGGAATACCTGGAATCCCTGCGCGACGGGCGCGAAGTCTACATCTACGGCGAGCGCGTGAAGGATGTGACCACCCATCCCGCCTTCCGGAATACGGCGCGCATGAATGCGCGATTGTTTGATGCGCTGCATGATCCGGATCGCAAGGCGGCGCTCACGCTGGCGACCGACACTGGCAACGGCAGCTTCACGCAGGCGTACTTCAAGGCGCCCAAGACGCGGGAGGATCTCGTCGCCGGCCGTGACGCCATCGCCGAGTGGGCCAAGATAACCTACGGGTGGATGGGCCGCGCGCCCGACTACAAGGCGTCGTTCCTCGCGACCCTCGGCGCGAACGCCGAGTTCTACGCGCCGTATCAGGAGAATGCGCGGCGCTGGTACAAGTACAGCCAGGAACGCGTGCCATTCATCAATCACGCGATCATCCACCCGCCAGTAGATCGTGACCGTCCGCCGAACGAGGTGGCCGACGTGTGCGCCCACGTCGAGGAGGAGACCGACAAGGGAATCATCGTCTCGGGCGCGAAGGTGGTTGCGACGGGCTCGGTGCTGACGAACTACACTTTCGTTGCGCACCACGGACTCATTCCACTGCAGGACAAGAAATTCGCCGTGGTGTTCATGATCCCGACGAACGCTCCCGGCGTGAAGTTCATCTGCCGGACATCCTACGAGATGACGTCGACGGTGATGGGGAGCCCCTTCGACTACCCGTTGTCCAGCCGGCTGGACGAGAACGACGCGGTGTTCATCATGGACAAGGTGCTCGTGCCCTGGGAAAACGTCTTCGTCTTCGGCGACGTCGAGAAGGCGAACAATTTCTTTCCGCGCACCGGATTCCTGCCGCGCTTTGTCGTGCACGGCTGTACGCGCCTCGCCGTCAAGCTCGATTTCATTTCCGGGCTGCTGCTCAAGGCGGTCGAGGCGGCCGGCACCAAGGACTTCCGCGGCGTGCAAGCCAACGTCGGCGAAGTCATTGCCTGGCGCAATCTGTTCTGGGGACTTTCGGATGCGATGGTGCGCGATCCGAAGCCATGGATCGACGAATACGTGCTGCCGAACATGGATCCCGGCAACGCGTACCAGATCATCGCCACAATGGCTTATACGAAAGTGAAGTTCCTGATTGAGCAGACGGTGGCGTCGGGGCTCATTTACCTGAACTCACACGCCAGCGACTTCAAGAATCCCGAAATTCGTCCGTACATCGACCGCTATCTGCGCGGATCGAACGGTTACCAGGCGCAGGAGCGGGTCAAGCTCATGAAACTCCTCTGGGACTGCCTCGGTTCGGAGTTCGGTGGCCGGCACGAGCTGTACGAGATCAACTACGGTGGCTCGACCGAGGAAATCCGGCGCTACTGCCTGTTCGGTGCGGAAGCGTCCGGCAATGCGGCGCGGTTCAAGGGCTTTGCCGAGCAATGCATGGCCGAGTACAACCTCGACGGGTGGACAGTGCCGGATCTCACCGATCCCGGCGAGCTCAGCTATCACGCCATGCGCGGGCGTTGATTAGAGGCTAACTCGTCACGACGCTGCGGCATCCGACAGGACGTCTTGCCGGCTCGGCACGGGTCGTGTCGGGAGCAATTCGGCGCGTCGGCCGTCGAGGAAGGCTGCGAGATGCGCGCTGAGGTCGCGGGCATCGTCGCCGGCGCCATCGATCAGTGCCGACTTGCGGCGTCGCAGGAACTGCATGCCCATCAGGTACATCCCCGGTGAGTCGACGACACCGCCGTCGTGACGGACGCGGCCCTTGCGGTCGAGGACGGGCACTTCGAGCCAGGCATAGTCGGGACGAAACCCGGTTGCCCAGATGATGGTGCGGATCGCACCGCTCGCGAGATTCAGGGAGAGCGGCGGAGATGGGTCGATCGCGGTGGGGGCGAAGCGGTGCGGCGGGGTCACCTCGCCGTCAAGCCCTGCGCGGTCCGCCCATTCGTCGATCGTGTTGAGCAGCCGGTTCATCTTGAGGTCGGACAGCGCGATCTGGTTCTTCAGCGATCCCGAGAACAGAGCCTTGTCGTCGCGAATTGCGGCCAGGCGGCCGACGAGCTTCACGCCGATGGCGGTCAGCGAGTTGAGATCGACGGAGCGGCGGTCCGGATAGCCGGCGAGCTGCAATGACGGCACGTTGCGTGCGCGATTGATGTCCTCGATCGCGTCATAACGCTCGTCGAGCACGCCGGCGGCGTCCATCCACCACTCGATGTCCCGGCCGCGATAGACGCGGGGCGCGCGGATGTGCGCGCCGACCGTCAGCGTCACGGGTCGGCCGGAGCGCTGGATCTCGTCGGCGATCTGCACGCCGGTGGCCGATGCGCCGACGACTAGCACACCACCTTCGTCGAGCTGGTCGGGGTTCCGGTATTGCACCGGCGTGAGTGTGGCGATCGACGAGGGCACTGCCGCGGCGGCCGCAGGAATTTCCGGGATGTTGCACGCACCCGTCGCAATCACCACGGTTCGGGCTTGCCAGTCGCCCTGGTCGGTGCACACCGTGTATCCGTCGTCGTGACGGCGCAAGGAAGTCACCCTGGTGCGGGTCCGGACCGGGGCGGAGATCACCTCCGCGTACCGCTCGATGAACGCGATGGTCTCGGGCATCGTGCGATAGCCGTCGGGATCGTCTCCCTCGTACCCGTACCCGGGCAGGCGGCTCTGCCAGTTCGGCGTGAGCAGCCGCAGCGAGTCCCAGCGCTCGGTCTTCCACGAGTTGGCGATGCCGCCGCGCTCGAGGACGACGTGATCGATCGAGCGCTCGGCCAGGCAGCGGCTCATTGCGAGCCCTGCGTGGCCGGCGCCGATGATGACAGTCGTGGTACGCATCGAACTTGCGTGTGGAGACCAACTCGTCATTCCCGCGTAGGCGGGAATCCAGTCCTGGCCGGCAATGGCGTGCTGGATCCCCGCTTTCGCGGGGATGACTGGGCCTTTGTCAGTTGACTTCGACGGTGACGTTGGTCGGGTTCGTGACGATGTCGAAGACCGCCGAGCGCTTCTGCGACTGGGCGACCAGCGCCTTGATCTCTTCTTTCGTCGCGTCGGCGTCGATCTTGTACGTCACCTTGATGCCGTCGAAGCCGTTGCGCACGTCTTCGTCGATGCCGAGGATGCCCTGGATGTCCATACCGCCCTCGAGCGTCGCCGTGACGGAGCGGAGCTGGATCTTGCGATACTGGGCGACGGCCGCAACGCCTGCGGTGAGGCAGCTTGCAAGCCCCGCGAGCACCATCTCGACCGGCGTCGCACCGTGATCCTCGGACGCGAAGATCTCGGGATGGTCCGCCTCGAACGTGAATTCGGTCTTGTGGTTCTGTTCCTGGCCCAGCCCGAAATAGCCCTTGATGTTGGTCTGGCTGTGGGTGCCGTTGACCCACTTGTTGGTCGCGCGCCAGGTGAACTTGGCGGCTTCGGGTGCCGCGGTCAGCGCTTCTCGCGCGCCGATCAATGCGTCGACGTTCACGCCGTTCTTGACTTGCTTGTCTGTCGTTGCCGTGGTCATTGCAGTCTCCTCGTACTGGTGGAAATCGAAAAGGGGTGCAGCGCGGGCAAAGGGAAGTCTAGCGATGCGGTGTATCCGGAAATTTTCAGTCGCGGCGGCGAATTGTTTCAATTGTTTCCGCGCGGCGCAGAATTCATCGAACCCCGCGACGGGTCCGCCGCACGTCCCGCAGGCAAGAACAACTGCAGGATCCGGAAGATTACGCCGTTGCGCCGGAGAAGGGGGACTCCGTGCCCGAGCGGTGTTCGTTCAGAACCGCGGTGGCTGCGGGCTTGCATCGCCCGCATCCGGCGCCTACGCCCAGAGAGCACTCCAGGTCGGCGAGGGTGCAGTCGGAATCCTGGGCGTGGGCCTTGATGTCGCGGTCGGTGATCCCGTTACAGATGCAGATATACATAGTGCCAGTCCGTCGGAAACACGGTAGTAGAACGAGAAGCATTATCATTCAAAGACCTGGAGATTGCAACAGGATTAACCAGGTGTGGCGGTTAACTGCATGTATTGTAAGGTGAG
>JBAVOG010000572.1:0-2824 GCA_049691875.1 Burkholderiales bacterium
CCCTGGCGGCGCGGCACGTGCTTCCCCGCGCCGCCACGGCATGAACCTCGTCGTCCAGGGGCCGTCGCTCACGCTACGGCAGGTCGAAGCCCTCGGAAACATGACAGAAGCGTCGGGACTCGCCCGACTCGGCGCGAGCGCGTTTCGCCTCGCCGACGCGCGGAACGTGCCGGACGTTGCGATCTACTGCGCGGCGGAGCAGATCGATTTCGGGTTCGTCGCGCCGGACGCTGGGCTGGCCGACTTCCGGCTGGTCGCGCTCGACATGGACTCGACGCTCATCACGATCGAGTGCATCGACGAGCTCGGCGCCCTCGCGGGCAAGAAGGACGAGGTAGCGGGAATCACCGCGGCGGCCATGCGCGGCGAGATGGCGTTCGCGGAGTCGTTGCGTCGACGCGTGGAGCTGCTCGCCGGACTCTCCGACAGGGCGCTCAAGCGGGTCTACGAGGAACGCTTGCAGCTCACCGAGGGAGCGGAGCAACTGCTCGCACGGCTGAAGGTGCTCGGTACGCGAACGCTGCTGGTCTCGGGGGGCTTCACGTATTTCACCGAGCGCCTGAAGAAGCGGCTCGCCTTCGACCGGGCGACGTCGAACAGGCTCGAGATCGCGCGGCGTCGGCTGACCGGTCGGCTCAAGGGCGACATATTCGATGCCGCCGGCAAGGCGACCGTGGTGCGCGAGGAGCGCGAAAAGATGGCACTGGATCGTGCGCAGGTGCTCGTCATCGGCGATGGGGCGAACGACCTGCCCATGATGGCAGAGGCCGGAATCAGCATCGCCTACCGCGCGAAGCCGCTGGTGCGCGAGCGAGCGACCTACTGCCTGAACCACGTGGGCCTGGACGGCGTTCTGAACCTCTTCCCCTGAACGGGTCGCGTCAGGGCGCGAAGCGACTCAGGGGATCCCGCTCGTCCGGCGCCGTGTAGAGCCCCCGTGGCGCTTGCCGCGGATCGCCGCTTCCCGGTGCGCCCATGGTCCCGACGTTCGATGGCGGGGCGGCGCTCGCACTCGGGATTTGACCGATTGCCGGCCACATTGCGGGAGCCGGAGGCGACGGTGCAGCCCCGTTCGCGCTCGTCCCCATCTGGACCGGCACGTGGCTCTGCTGTCCGGTGAAGATTCCGCCGGCACCGACACCGGAGTAGAGGCGTTCCTGGATCGACCTTCCCGTTTCCGTCGCCAGCCCCGGAATCGAGGGTGTCGGAACGGATTGCGCGAATGTCCACGCGTTCCAGGCGCAGGCGGCCACGGCAACAACGGCGCGGAGCGCGCGCGATCGAGTCAATTCCATGGAATGCATTCTAGAACGCTTGCCCACGAACGAGGAGTGCACCTGCGCCGTTGCGTGCGTCGCGACGTGCGTTTTTGCGCGCGGCGCTCATGCCGATTCACCGGCGCGGCGGGACCGATCAGTTGTCCACCACCTTGCGCAGCGGCGGTGGTTCGACGCGCGCTTCCGGCTCGCCGAGGCGTGTCTCGAGGGCGCGGATGCGCTCCTTGAGCTCGCCCACGCGCGCTTCCACCTCGGCCGTGTGGTCCGTGAGGCCGCGAATCGCCCGCGCCACCGGATCGTCGTCGCGCGTCGACAGCGCGTACGCCGAGAATCCCAGCTTCGCCGCGTGCACCTCGCGCGCGAGCTCGTCGGGCGTCTCCATGATGCGCGCCGGAATGCCGACTGCAGTCGCCCCGGCAGGCACGTCCTTGACGACGACCGCATTGGAACCGATCTTTGCGCCGTCGCCCACGTTTATCGGGCCGAGCACTTTCGCACCGGCACCGATGATAACCCCGTTGCCGAGCGTCGGGTGGCGCTTGCCCTTGTTCCAGGTCGTACCGCCCAGCGTCACGCCGTGATAGAGCGTGCAGTCGTCTCCGATGTGCGCGGTCTCGCCGATCACCACTCCCATGCCGTGGTCGATGAAGAAGCGGCGCCCGATCGTCGCGCCCGGGTGAATCTCGATGCCGGTGACCCAGCGCGCGAAGTGCGAGATCCACCGCGCGAGCCAGTGCAGGTGCGCGCGTGTCCAGAGCCAGTGCGTCAAGCGGTGAAAGAGCAGCGCATGGAGGCCCGGGTAGCACGTGAGAACCTCCCAGCTGCTGCGCGCAGCCGGATCGCGGTCGAATACACAGGCAATGTCCTCGCGAAGCCAGGTGAACATGGCGAATGTCCTTCAGGATCCTATGGCTAGTATATACCCTAGCATTTTACTCAGCTTTCCATTTAGGCCGGGCCGACCGGCCGAAAGTTCCTTGGTCGGTCGGGCGACGCTTGCCTGACGCCCGCGCGGCTCCGGCTTGGCGCCGATCTTCCACGCCGCACCGCGCCACTAGCGCCGGCGACCCAGTCCGTCCCACGCGGTGAGGATCCCCCGCAGGATATTGACCTCTTCGCGCTCGAGGCGCGCGCGGCCGAACAGCCGGCGCAACCTCTCCATCAGCCGGCGCGGCTGCGCCGGATCGAGGAAGCCCGCCTCGACCAGGTTCCGCTCGAGGTGCGCATAAAACGCCTCGACGTCGTCGATGCCCGCCGAGGGGAAAGCCGTCTCGGTCTCCCGCCCCGCGCCACCGGTCGCGGCGACGCGTAGCTCATAAGCGGCGACCTGGACCGCCGCCGCGAGATTGAGCGAGCCGTAGGCGCTGCCGGTGGGAATCCACGCGCGCCGCTGGCACTTCAGCAGCGCCTCGGTCGAGAGCCCGACGCTCTCCGTGCCGAACACCAACGCCACTTCGCCGCCGGATGCCTCCTCGACGGCCAGCGCCGCCGCCGCGCGCACGTCGAGCTCCGGCAGCGAGAGATCGCGATGCCGCGCGGAGAACCCG
>JBAVOG010000573.1:0-1524 GCA_049691875.1 Burkholderiales bacterium
ACCCTGCACCTCGCGGAGGAAATCGGGTTCGACGGCTCGTTCAGCTTCGTCTACAGCCCGCGGCCCGGCACGCCCGCGGCGACGCTCGCCGATTCGACGCCGCATGACGAAAAGCTGGCGCGCCTCGCACGCCTGCAAGCGGTGCTCGAAGCCGAGGCCCGCCGCGTCAGTGCGGCAATGGTCGGCACGGTCGAGCGGGTGCTGGTCGAGGGCCCGTCGCGCAAGGACCCCCGCGAGATCGCCGGGCGCACCGGCAACAATCGGGTGGTGAATTTTCCGGGCACCGCCGACCTTTTCGGCGCGACGGTCGAATTGCACATCGAAGCCGCGCTCCCTCACAGCCTGCGCGGGCGCATCGCGGTGCCACCCGAAACGTCCATTCGGTAAACCAGCAGAGCGTCGCCTGAACGATTTGAAATCCAAGCCCGTCGAAGTCCTGCTCGCGCCGGCCGACAACCAGCGCCTCGCGAACTTGTGCGGCGCGCTCGACGAGAACATCCGGCAGATCGAGGGCGCGCTCGACATCACGATCGCGCGGCGCGGCGACCGTTTCACCTTGCACGGGACGCCGACCCAGACCGCGCGCGCCGCGCAGCTCCTGCAGAAATTCTACGCAGAAGCCCGTAAGGAGCTCTCCCTGGACGACATCCAGCTGGGCCTGGTCGAGGCACAGCAGCCGGCGGAAGAGGAAGGCGATGCCGCGCCGAAGCTGAGCACACGGCGCGCCGATCTGCACGGACGCACGCCGCGCCAGCGCAGCTATCTGAAGAGCATCTTCGCGCACGACGTCACGTTCGCGATCGGTCCGGCCGGAACCGGCAAGACCTACCTCGCGGTCGCGTGCGCAGTGGACGCGCTCGAACGCGACGCGGTGAAGCGTATCGTGCTCGTGCGGCCTGCCGTCGAGGCCGGCGAGCGCCTCGGATTCCTGCCCGGGGACCTCGCGCAGAAGGTCGATCCCTACCTGCGTCCGCTCTACGACGCACTCTACGATCTGATGGGCTTCGACAAGGTCGGACGGATGTTCGAGCGCGGCGCGATCGAGATCGCGCCGCTCGCCTACATGCGCGGGCGAACGCTCAATCATTCCTTCATCATCCTCGACGAGGCGCAGAACACGACGCCGGAGCAGATGAAGATGTTCCTGACGCGCATCGGATTCGGCACCCGTGCAGTCATCACCGGCGACGTGACGCAGATCGATCTCGCGCGCGGACAGAAGAGCGGGCTCGTCGCCGCACGCGTCGTACTCGACGGCGTGCGCGGCATCGCGTTCACGGAATTCCAGTCGAGCGACGTGGTCCGTCATCCACTGGTCGCGCGCATCGTGGATGCCTACGAAAGACATGAGCGCGGCGGAGATTGACGCGGCGGCGGGACTTCCGGGAGCGACACCACGACGCAGGGCGCGACCGGCGATGACGGTACGACACCTGACCGTGCAGTACGGAGTGCCGCGCGCAGGCCTTCCTGCGCGTGCGAGCCTCGAACGCTGGGCGCGGCTCGCGCTGCACCGTGCAGCTG